>NZ_JAWHPJ010000025.1:0-145500 GCF_032587815.1 Pseudomonas syringae group sp. 26L6 | reverse complement strand
CGTGTTCGACGTAGCGCTCGGGCTTTATGAGCGGGTTCTGGATCTGCGACAGTTTCTCTGCAGGCAGGGTGGTTGCGTACTGCCAGGCCTTGCGACCCATGCTGTCGTAACCGAAGCAACTTGTCAGCTTGCCTTGGGTGCGATAGATCTCGCGATGGAGATCGTCGCGCTCCATGTCGCTGATCAGTTGGCCATCCAGATTCAACTGGTGCAGGTGGCCGCTGCCGTAATACAGGTGGTTCAGGTGCTGGCCGGTAGGAAGCGTCAGCGTGGTCAGGTTGCTCAGTGGATCGTACTCGTAGGCCAGCGCGCCTTGGGGTGTGGTCTCTTTGACGAGGCGGCCCAGCAGGTCGTAGACAAACTCCAGTTTCTCGGCGGTGACGCCGAGTTTTCTGCCGGTGTCCGTCGGTTTGCGCTCGATTGACAGCAGTCTGTCGCCGTCGTCGTAGGCGTAGTCCTGACGCGCATCGTCGTTGAGTTTGGCCAACAGGCGACCAATCGGGTCGCGCTCCAGATGGGTGCTGCGCCGTGGCTGTTCGCCTTTCTCGCCGTAGCCGATTTCCTCGACCTGTGTCAGGTGTCCGCCGAGGTTGTAGCTGAAACGGCGGGTCAGGTTGTCGATGCGCTTTTCTTCGATCAGACGGTCTGCGTTGTCGTAGTCAAATCGGTAAGTGGCGTCGTTTTCGTTGGTCAGGGCGACGAGGCGAATGGCCTTGTCGTATTCGTAGGTGATGGTTTGCCCTTTGGCATCCTGTCGCCATTTGGGCAGGCCACGGCCATTGCGCAGCAGCTGGGTGGTCTGGCCTTTGCCATCGGTGTGTGTCAGGACCTGGCCCAGCTCGTTGTAGGTGAAGGTCTCGCTGGTGCCATCCGGATGGTTGATGCGCAGCACTTCGCCGTCGGGCTTGCGTTCCAGCGTGGTGGTGTTGTTCAGGGCATCGGTGACGGCCACCAGGTGGTGGCGCTCGTCATAGCGGTAATGCGTGCTTTTGCCCGAGCAGTCCTGAGAGCGCTGTACTTGCGCCAGGTTGTTCCACCACAGGTATTTGGACTTGAGCGTCGGGTCGACGATGGTGTGCGGCAAGCCGTCCTCGCCGTTGAGGTATTCGGTCTTGTGACCCAGTGCGTCGATCTCGGCGACGAGATTGCCTTTGGCGTCGTAGCGGGCTTTCCAGGTACTGCCATCCGGGTAATCGACCTGAGTGATCAGCGTCGTCAGGTGGTGGTACTGGTAGCGAATACTGCGGCCCAGCGGATCGGTCTCCTTGAGCAACCGGGCGAACTCGTCGTACTCAAACGCCAGCTGGTTGCCATCGGGCAGGGTCAGCCCGGTCATGTTGCCGGTGTCGTCGATCTCGATGACGTAGTGATCGCCACTGTAGTCGCGGCTCGAGGTGACGCGATGGTCCTTGTTGTAATGAATCTCCAGCTCGCGGCCCAGTACGTCGGTGACCCAGGTGGTGCGGGCCTCGCGGTCGTAGCGGAAGTGGAAATGCTCGCCGTCGCTGGTCTGGTGTTCGACGACACGCGGCTGGCCGTCGATGATTTCCCAGCGGTACTCGCAGGTCAGGCCCAGTGCGTTGCTGTGGCGGGTCATGACGCCATCGGTGTAACTGAAACGGCGCACGGAATCACCGTTGCGGTTGAACACTTCTGCGAGCTGACCGTTGCTGTCGTAGTGGTATTGGACCAGGGTTTCGACAGCCTCATTGTCGACGATGCGCTTGACCGAGGTCAGGCGTGTCGTCACTTCGTCGTAATGCAGGTGCACGCGGATCCCGCCCGTCGCGCTGATGTCGGTCAGCGTGCCTTGTTCGGTGCGGGTGAAATGCAGGAAGTGACCGAGTGCGTTTTCGATACGATCCAACGGAACCGGTTTGTTGTCGTCAGGCACTTCGCCGAAGTAGAAGAAGATGTTGTCCAGCGTCTGCAGCAGGTAGTGACCACCCTGCGTGCAGACCAGATAGACCTGTTCGTGAGGGTTGTAGATGCGCTGGCCAGGCGCTATGTCCACGAACGGAACGGTGCGGCCCTGGTTATCCGTAAGGTAGAGGAAGCTGCCGCGCTTGCGCAGGCTTTGCTCCCACGGCAGCACCCAGCCTTTGCCGAGCACGCTGTCGACATTCAGATTGCTGGCGTAAAAACGCGACCATTCGATGGGCATCAGGCCCGGCAGGCTGAAGTCGATTTCATCCGGGATCAGCTTGCGGCCAGTCGTGGTGTCGACCGGATTGCCGCTCAGGCCGCCGATGGCACTGCGCATCACAGGCTCAACCACGTAGCGACTGCCCACTTCGCCGGCGACGAAACCTGCGGTGAACTTCATGGCGCAGGGCAGCACTGCTTTCATGCCTGCCTGCGTTCCGGCCTTGAGCAGCTGTGCAATACCACCTGCCGCACCCGCCACGGCCATCAGTACATCGACGGTAGTGCGCAGCCAGCCTGGAATTTCGTCGTCCACTGGCAGATAGCGATACCTGCCGCCGCCGATAAATACGTTGTCGGAGCCGCCGGAGATGGTCGCGCCACAGGTCAGCTTATCGCCTTTGCGCGCCGCCGCCACACTGTTGATGAAGACGTTGGTCGAACCCTCGGCAATCTTGACCGGCCCCGGATGCTTGTCACAGGCACCAATGCTTTTTTCAACATGCGCTGCCTTGCGGTTGTTGATGTATACATTGGGTGATGCCGTGATGATCGTGCCAGAAGGGGAGGAAAACATACTCCCTATCGCCTCTCCTGCGGCGGTGAGCAGGCTACCTCCGACGCCTGCTGCAAGTCCTGCCAGAAGAGCCACGCCGAACCCGCACGTGAAGGTTGCGATCGCTACCGTCGCAATGAGCGCAATACCGAGCACAGCCCCGATCAGGAAGCCCCCCAGGGCGCCGGTATGCGATATTTCGTCACCAAAGCGCGCGGCCTCGAACATGAGCGTTACTCCTGTTCGCTACCGTTGGCTGGAGAGGTATCAGACACGCGAGGCTGGAAACTGGCCAACAAGTTTTCCCAATCCTGGGTCTGCTCGACACTGAAGTCCGTCTGGGACGTGGTCGAGAATACGATCGCGCGCTCAGGCTCGATCAGAAAAGCCGCCTGACGTTGATAGTAAGGACGCCCTTCGGTCATGTAATACGCGTCGATCTGAATACCTTCGAGAGGGGCCACGGTCGATAGCGAAACTGCTTTTCTGTTCAGCAGCGTGTAACCGCGTAGCTTGGACGAAAGCATTTTGACCTGGCGATCAACATAGGTTTTCAGGTGCTCGGAAGGTAGCAGAGTGTCTCTGGAGACCGTAATGCTCAGCGGGGCAGGCAGCGTCGAGCCCATCACGAACATGTTCACTGTGCGGTCCTGAAATCCCTCTGGCAGCTTGATACTGCCTTCGTGCAACTCGTAGTCCATGTGATAAGAATTCCTGAAATCAAAAAAGAAACAATCACTGTGCGGCGAGACCGCCCAGCATGCTATCGAAATCCGCCAGCCAGAGGCTGAGGTCCGGCTTGGTCGGATCGATCAGGCAAGAAATTTCCAACCACTGCAGCACATCCTTTCCGGCAAGCGGAACAAGCGCACCTACCAGTCGTGCGTGTTGTTCTGCGCTGCCTTCTTTGAAGTGGAAATCCAGCGCTTTCGCAGTGCAGCCCACCAGGGTGCAGTCCCGCCGACGAATAATACGGAGTTGAGGGTCGCGCTCACGAAAGGTCTGCACCGAGCTTTCGAAAAGTGCTTCCAGCGCCTCACCCTGCATTACGTCTCTGCGTTTGACAGACAACATGAGCGGCTCGCCTTTGTACTCAAGCGTAACCTGGACATCACGAAACAGGGCACCCTCAGGAAAGGCCAGATTAAAGCCACCAAAATTGAAACTGCTGGGCACGTCCTGCAATGGCGTGATCGGTTCTGGCTCAGGCTCGGGGACAGCTTCAACGACCGGAGCTTCCAGCGCCGCCTTGCGTGCTGCCTCCTCATCCGCAATACGTTTTGCGGAGATACGGTCGTAAAGACTTGTTCGTTCCATGCCCTGCGTTCTCACTTGTTGATATCGACTCGGTCACCTTTGACGAAGGTGCTCTCGCCAAGAACATTGATCACCTTGCCTTTTATCTGGATGCCATCCGGAGTGATCGAGATGCTGCTGTCGCCCACTTTGAGAAGGATGTACTGCTTGGCATCCACCTGAATGAACTGGTTGTCGACCTTTAGCGTAAACGATCCCTGCTGCACGTTCGTCACAGTATCTTTCTGGATGATCTCCGTATTCGTACCGCCAACAGTCACCTTGCGGTTATTGCCCACCTCGTGCTTTTCATCCAGCTCGATCTCGGTGTCCATGTTGCGCTCGGCATGCACAATCACCTGTTCGGCACCGGCCTTGTCTTCAAAGCGGAAGAAGTTGGCCGTACCGCCATCACCCTTGGCCGAACGCGTCAGGAAACCACTCTGGGTCTTGTTGGCAGGCAGCGACCACGGCGGCGTGTTCTGGCTGTTGTACAGACTGCCCATGACAAGCGGACGGTCAGGGTTGCCATCAAGGAAAACGACCACCACCTCGTCACCGACGCGCGGGATCTGAATGCTACCAAAACCGCCACTTGCACCGGATTGAGCGACGCGGACCCAGCAGGAGCTTTTGTCATCAAACTGGCCATAGCGGTCCCAGTGGAACTGCACTTTTACCCTGCCCATTTCGTCGGTGTAGATTTCTTCGCCGGGCGGGCCGACAACGATGGCGGTTTGGGGACCGGAAATGCCTGGCTTGAGCAGATCCATCTGAGGTCGGAATTTGATTTTTTTGCGTACGCTGTAAAATTTATTGGCGTAACCGGCTTGGCTATCCGAGGTGTAATTATTGCTACCTCGATGCTCAATGCTCATTACAAGAAATTGGCGGTCTTCAGCAGAGCCTGCGTCGTGTTCGTAATGCTGGGTTAGCTCGAAAGTGTGGCCAGGTCTCAGGGCACGACAATTACTAAGGCCAACGAAAGTCTTGCCTTTAAGCTCCAGGGCTTCGATACGATTGCGCACCAACATCTCACCATCCGCCGGCGTGCCATGGGTGTACTGACCCATGTAGTCGTACAGCTCGAAAGACGGCACGTCTCCTTGCTGATTGAGGCTGTTCATGGTGACGGGAATACGGTTATTCGGCTGCCGATAGTCAAAGGTTTGCACTGAGATCTTGCTGGGCTGAAACTCGCGAGCAGAGGTCCAGCTTGTGATCGAGTCAGCGGTTTCAGTCACAGATGCTGTATGAAAGCGTATTTGTGGCTGCTCAGGCAGAGGCGTCAGGACGGTCGAGTCGTCCATGATAACGAGCTTATGGCTGTCAGCGGTGTGCTCAAAATAGAAAAACAATCCCTCATGCTCAAGCAACCGTCTGATGAAGTGGCTGTCACTTTCTCTATATTGGGTAATGTAGCTGTGCGGCTTGAGGACCCGGTTGACACGAAATTCGTATTTCGCAAGCCCTTCATAGTGGCTGAAAACCTTGGTAAGCACCTGCTCGACCGTTTGATCCTGATAGATTTGCGAATCGAAACGCTGCTCAAGAAAACCTAACCAGGAGCCAATGTACGCCGAGTATTTTGACATGCCGCCGTCGCTACCATTGGCACCGAAGCCAAAGACATGGCCGTTGATGTAGCGACTGCCTCCGGTAGCGAGCTCGATCTCGACTGTCGCAGACTGCCCGATGGCAGACTTCAGCTTGACGCCTGGATCATCAGAAATCAGGTCTAGCTGAAAGCCGAAATCGCTTGAAAGCCCCTCTTGTCCTACAAATGACTCAAGCAGAAGCTCCTGCCCACCCGAGAGAGCCATTGTGAGCTTGAATAGACGTCTATTTTGCGCCGTAAACAAAGAGGAAAAATCCATTGCTTAATTTACTCCTTAACCGGTAAGTCGTCAGGCGTAGCCTGCTCGTAATGTCTGTTGGAAATCAAGCACCCGACGACCCGCGCAAGGACGCTAACCACTTAAAAAGCCTCCCCAGCCACCAGCGACCGCGAGCTTCACGAATTTCATCAATTTGCATAAACGTATATGCAGCTGGCATATTGTGCTCCTTGGCTCGGAGAGTACGAAGTCCTCTGATGACATGCCGCATGTAGAACAGTATGGTTACACAGCATCCAGTAAGGACAAGCGCCGCAACTACACTGCCAGTGAGCACGCCGAACGCCTGCAGAAAAATACCGGCCGCCAACGTGGTTGCTCCCGCGACCAAGCCAGTTTTATAACTTGTTGAGGGTTGTGAAGGGCTGGCAACACGCGTCTGGATTTTCTGTCCGTCATATTCGAAAGGTTGGAAAGAAGGTTTTTTGCTAGCAATCATAAGATAAGCCAGCAATGTAATGATGGCGGGGGTTAGACTTGTAATGAGAGCTTTAGAACTGTTCTCTCCAAAAAAACTGGAGGTAGAAATATAAGCTACGTTGCAAGCGAGGAATGTAAAAGAACCAATCAGTGTGTTAATAAGCGAGGTCATATAGGTTGTGTACTTTTCACACAGGTACACCAGATATATTGTCCAGGCAAACAGTAAGGTTACGGCTAGAAAGTATACGTGCCAAAAATACGTTAATTTAGATGGGCCAAAGGCTATAAAAAAAACAGTAGTAAAGAATGCTAACCAGCTGCTTTTTCTAAGGCTATCCGAATTAATCATAATGCTATTCTCATAGTTTTAACATGTTCCCGAGGTCTTTGTCCCATCCTTTATTAACGATGAGTGCCTGAACGCCTAGGCCTGCGCCCCATCCAACGAGTAATACTAAAGTCAACGGTGCTGCGCCCAGGGAGGCAGCGGTGAATGCAACGGTAACAAAAGCGCCTCCGGCCATGCCAGCCGCAGCTGAAGCAATATTAGTCGGCTGGCTGTAAACGGACTTATTATAAAATTCTTTCGGTGTGCTGGAGTCTGAGAGGTCAAGAAGTACTTGCGGTCCGACAGCAAGAATACCTCCTGCAGTCTTTCCTCCCAATAGTTTCAGAGCTCCTGTGGCCCCACCTTCATGTAAATGAGCAAGCTGATTCAACGCTGCTTTAGTGTTCTTTAATGGTAGGTGAGCAACTGAGTTGTGAACCTCTCCCAAGATCTTGTAATGCTGTCCTACAGCGGTGATAGGTATCTCAAAGAATAACTTGTTATTTTTAGAGATAATATTGATGCTGCCTTTGAACGTCCTGCTGGCTGACTGGGCACCAGGACTACCCCTGCTGTTTGCCCACTCATGTAGTTTTGCTTTCTGCGAAGACGTCATGTCCAAAAGATCAGTAACCTTTTGAGCCTTGGATGCAGACATCGCAACTCCGGCAGCACTTGCTATCGTTCCTGGTAAATTTCCGCCGGAAAACATTAATGAACCGATCCCCGGAATGTTTGCGGCAGCCTCCTGTAAGGATTGTAGCGCTTCAACTGACACATCAGTTGCATATTTCAAATTTTGAATTAGCTTATATAATAAGAGAGCTTTACTTTTATAGGTGTCTGGGCTCATCTGCTCGTCAGGTGACGATAGTTGGTATACCAAATATAAGGCGGCGTTATAGTCGTTAGTCTCATAGGTACCGGCGAAGGGAGCTAAAGACATATAAAAACTGCTAGCCGATCCGCTGGGGAATGTCTGATGACCTCCGCCCAGAAGACCGGGCTGCCTACGCTCGCACCGCAAGGCTGCAGAGGTAGGCGGGGACAGAAATTTGTTCACACGTGCGTCTCCGTTGTTTCCACACCACGACGGGCGACGAACCGATACGACAAACGAAAGCTCAGGACCTGAAAGAAAAAGACGGGATATTCAGAGTCCTGATACCAGCAGCTATGCTGTGAAGGTTTGGCTTGTTCCATGGTCATATACATATCCTTGAATGTACCTATGGCATCTACCACTACGGAATTCGGGCTAGGGGGTGGAAGCTGAAGCCTTCAGCCAGCCCGCAAAATATTTCTTTTCCAAGCATTTTTCTACGGCTGACGCCGACTCGAGAAATGTTAGCTTTCCGAAAAGCTCGTAGGATCCGTACTACCGACGTCCCGGATATGCTGAAGTCCTTACAAACCCGCAGGCTTCTAAGGCTTCTATCAAGCTAGGCGTTAGGACAATCCGGAAATGCGAAAGTGCCACCAGCCGTGCAGAAAATTAGCATTTCTCTTCAGGCCATTGCAGTCCTTTGCAGAACTAAAGGAAGAACCGGATGGCTCCATACGTCGCCTTGCAGGAAGGATTCGCCATTGTCGGGCATGCTGACGAGGGTCTGAAGCCCGAGGACCCAACCCTATCGATGGTCCGGCATACATAATCCAAGAGTGTATCGATCGTGTAGCTTAGCAACCGGCCAAGGTGCAAGAGCAGCTCGCTGCTCCCTACTGGTGTGTAGACAGGTCAAGACAAGCCTCCTGGGCGGCACCGCATCGCGCAGTGCTAGGCTCTGTAAGTAAGTGGCTGCGCTCGGTGATGCTGCGTTAAAAACAGGCTCGGAATGCTCATTTACAACACGTAGACTCCGCTTCCTCGCCTGTTTTTGCCTTGCCTGATCTTCGCTCGCCGACTTTTCGTACAAAACCTAAGCTTCAGGAGGAGATTTTGAACAAACAGTTTGCGAATTGGTTGGCGCGTAATGAGCCTGAGTTGCGATTTGAGGAGCGTACGGCTTTAAAAAAGCTCAGGATTCTAAGCATGATGCTTAGGACAAGAAGAGTCCATCAGAGCCGAACTCCAAGAAAATTTAGCGCCACAAGCGTGAAAGGATACTAGAGAACATCTGGAAGGATGCTTCATTTCTAACCCACCTTCCAGAAGCAGGTCTATATCCACCCGAGACGAAGTGTAAAGTTCTAAACCGTCGGAATACAGGCTTATTACTCACGTATCTCTTAAAGGAGTAAGATCATAGATTTGCATAACCCTCTAGGCATTGTCTCCGATTATGAAATAAGGCTGCTCAATTCTACCAAAGGTTACGTTATTGAGTTCGCTCCGACGAGCGAGCTAAGAGTCTGGTTAAATGCTCTGCCAGAGCAATGCAGTATGTGGCGCCTTATCGTAGGAGCTGGACTCCAGCTGTAAGAATTAGGATAATAGGGAGCTAAAAATGAACATAAATAAAATCGAATTTTCAGCAAAAGTTTTGGAAGAGAAACTTAAAGGAATATGCTGTAAAGGATAATGAGGCTTCACGTCTCTATGAAGATTTAAGGCCGTTGTTGGAACTGGCAAAATCAAGACGTATTCTATCACCAATACAATGGGGGAAAATCCCGGGGCGCTATCGCTTTACCGAGAATGGGCTTCAAGAATACAGCGATTTAGAGGAAGCATATGCTGTATTTTCAATTGAGATTACGGGCGGGGAACCTCCGTTTCTAAAGATGCTTCGTACAGAGAGAAATCAAAAATAGCTTTATTGAACAAAGTGGCAATAGAATGTATGCTGCATATTAGTTGGCGATAGTTAAATTTCATCGACATGTTCTATTGAATATGTTCAAAGCTCCGGAGTGTAGGTTACGAAACTGTCCACCCCGAGGGGGCGTAAGCCACGATCCAACGACTCTCGAATGAAAATTTTAGATGAGTTGGCGATAGACCAAACGTCATTTTTACTTGTCATTTTCGGTTAATAATGACTTGGTTGGCTATGAAGAATATTATGAAATAGTCCAAAGTGGCTTCGAGCTTTTTCAAAAAACTTCTGAAGTTGAGCTCGTTTTCGTCATAAAATTTAGACTCAGAGAGTTGGGTGATTTGCTTACTGTGCAGCCCAGTTAAAATAGGGGGCTACAAGTTAGGGAAGCAGACCCAAAGTAATTGCTCCACGAGCATGAAACTGGTGGCAGCTCAGTGTGAATGTGCGCCCGCAGGCTAATGCTCAAGGTTTATCTGAACTTCTCCGCTTATGGGAAAACGCACTTATAGAGGGCAGACCTCCCTCAAAGCGTTCTTGACAGGATAGCCGACGGAGCGGTATAAATGGGCAAGGGTTTTTAGGACCGTAGCAAATACATCCTTCTTAGGAATTGCTTGAATAACGATGTAAGGAACGTCTGTAAAGAATATTTCATTTCTAAACTACGTGTCTCTGAAAAAAGGCCCATGATAAATCTACATACCCCGTTAAACATCGTTACTGACTATGCTGAGCGGTATAGAAGCTTTAGGCCTGCGCCTACTTCTAGAGTATCTACCTCAAGTGGAAGATCTTCAGGGGTTGATAGTCCCACAGACTCCTCCTTGGTTCCGGACTGGCTAGCATCTAGAGTACCTACGCTAACAGCCTCTCAGGCACTTGACCGATCAAAAGGCGCACTTCTTGGTCTTGCTATTGGTGATGCAGTCGGTACAACTCTGGAGTTTACTAGTCGCGATTCTAACACTGTGACAGACATGCAAGGCGGGGGGCCATTTAGACTCAACGCGGGTGAGTGGACAGATGATACCAGCCTAGCTCTTTGCTTGGCTGACTGTTACCTTGCGAATGGAAAACTGGATTACGCAGACTATTTGAATCGGCTGTGCCGCTGGTATAAAAAAGGGGAAAATAGCGTCAACGGTGTTTGCTTTGATATTGGTAATGCGACACGCAACGCACTTGAAGGTTGGCTAAAGGAAGGATTGAGTTGGAACGGTAACTGGGAGCCTAGTACCGCAGGCAACGGCTCAATAATCAGATTAGCACCGACAGCTATTTTTCGGCGAAACTCTCTGATCACTACATGGATGGAAAGTCAAACGCAAAGCAGAACTACACACTGTGCGGTTGAGGTGATTAGTTGTTGTGAACTTCTAGGGGCAAAATTACACCTCGCTCTAAATGGGGCCAATAAGCAGGAGATTTTTTCTCCCATGATCGGCCCATTCCAGCCTCGGGTAATGATCATCAACGCCGGTGAATATAAAGAAAAAACTAGAGACCAGATCCGCTCCTCAGGTTATGTTATCGACACGCTGGAAGCAGCCCTGTGGGCCGTATGGCATACCGACAACTTCAAAGATGCTATTCTGCTAGCCGCTAATCTCGCCAATGATGCTGACAGTGTAGCAGCTACCGCTGGACAAATTGCCGGTGCATTGTATGGTGTGTCGGGTATGCCAGATGAGTGGGTAAAAAAAGTCGCTTGGTCGGATCATATTCAAGATTTAGCTCGGCAGTTGTTTGAGCGCGCACCAAGTTAAAATGCATTTTCGGCGCTGTCGTGGAAGTGTGCAATCCTTTAAAGGTCTATCGCTGATAGCGCCAAAATACAGTTTCTTGATTGTTTATAATATAGATATTTATATGAATTTTTCGTAAGAAAAGTCAGAGGTACAAATGTTTGCTGCGTGATAATGACGTTTTGTCATAATTACGATATTACGATCTGTTTCGCGGATGAGAAAAGTGAGCTTGCTCTGGAATTTGGCTCAAAATTCAGGTCTGATCGGACCAAGTGCATATGGATCAGAACGTGTCAATTCGTGACTACCCAAATAAGTTGGTGCAACCCCCTTCAACCCAAGGACAGTGATGTATAAATGAACTTATTAGCCAACACTCCTAGCTGGGATGGCATCGAGCGGAACCTCGATGATGAACCTAACAAGCTGATTCAAGCTAAGAGAGGTTTTTGTGGGTAACGTCGCGCCGACGGAAAGTGGCCAGGTCTGGCGATGCTGTTCAGAGCATAGTAAATAATCGTAGTGAATGGTTTATGCCCAGACTAATCAGTACGATAGAACTAGGAGTAACATTGGCATGAATGTTAAGGCTTTGAAAGTGGCAGCTACAACGCTCCGCGACAAACTTGAATTTTATATACATCGCGACCCTGATGCTTCAATATTATTGTTGAACCTTGATATGCTACTCTGTCGAGCAGAGCAAGGCGAAATAACAGAAATGGTTGAGCCACGAGATATTCCAGGATACAAGCTTTTTACCGGAACGAACTTACAAGCTTATGGGGATTTGGAAAAGGCCTACGCTGATTTTTGTCTTGAACTTACAGAGGTGCGCGAAACAGATGCGTATAAGATGTTGGCGGCCAAGATGGCTAAGCGTCGAAAGTCTCTTTAATAGAGGGTAGTGCAGCGTACTTTGTTTCGAGGCTGAAACGGTAAAGCGAAGACGTTTCATCTCCTTTCGATAATCCCTAGTCAAACGCCTGGAAAGCAAATGACTTCCAGTCCAAAAAATCGCTTAAATTAATTGGCACGGGTGAGTGATGAAATTTAATACTGCTATAGGGTTTATAGATTATGCTATCGATCTGACTAGAGAGCGGATAAAACGCAATCCTTCATTTCCTGTTTATGCCACAGTTATAAACCAGCTATTATACATAAAAGCTGTTTTTGATGGTGTTGAGAAGGATAAATCTAGACTTCATAAGCTTTCCATTGGAGCTCTTGCGGCGAAAGAGTTTGAAGATACTGATTACGAGTTGGCACGAGCATTAATGGATGTTTATTACATAGCAAATCAATCAGCGAACGGACTGAAAGTTAAGCTTCCCGAAGGGTTGTGGCGTCCTTGAGAAATAAATTTTATTACGCTTGCCAAGAGCGAAAGAAGTTGCAATTTTCGCTCTTGAGGCCGGTCGCAGATGTCTGCTTTCCTTCGTCCCTCCGTCGATACAGCTGCTGCCAAAGTCATTATTATGGATGCTGAATATCTTAGGCAAAAAACGCAAAAGCTGCGTGAGGTGATTGAAGATTTGAGAAATTCAGATCCCGTTGTTGAAAAGCTTCGAGTTGAGATCGAACCACTGATGAAGCTGGCCGAATCTGGCATGATAACAGTTAAGTTGCAGTGGCGAGACATTCCGGGGCGTTACCTATTTACCGAAGAGGGCTTGCAACAATATTCTCATCTTGAGCATGCGTTCGCAGAGTTCAGGGTTGAACTGACTGGTGGGGAGACTCCTTTACTACGTAAACTGAAAAGGGAAATGGGTAAGAAATGAAGTGAGTGTCACAGTCAGTGAGCCTTTGCTCTGTGTGGCGCACATGTCTTGCGATTCTAATGCTGCATGACCTGCTTTCTGAGATATATAGCATGTGCTCCGTTGGAAATTAGCTAATGCCCTACTGCAATTGTCATGTTTGGAGTGTAGTAGTCAAGCGTGGCTAATAGTCCGCGGCCAGGAAGTCGTTACAATAGACACTTAGAGGTGACATAGATATGGATGTTAAAGCCTTGAGAGTGGCTGCCATAACGCTTCGCGAAAAACTTGAAATTTATAAGCGTTGCGACCCTGATGCTTCAATATTGTTTTTGCAACTTGAGGGTTTACTTTCTCGAGCAGAGCAAGGCCAAATTACTGAAATGGTTGAGCCACGAGATATTCCAGGTTACAAGCTTTTCACTGAGACACGTTTACAGTCATATAAAGATCTGGAGGCTGCGTACACAGATTTCTATATGGAACTCATAGAGGGGCGCGAAACGGAAGCTTACAAAATGTTGGCGGCCAAGATGGCTAAGGACTGAAAATCTTATCAGAGAGGTATCTTCTGTGCGTTAGTTTTGCGATTAGCTCAAATTAATATTTCGAGAGATAATATGGTTTTTAAAGATGGTTTCGTAAATCGCGATCTCATGTTCTCCTTGGGCATAGAAGAAACCTCCGGCCGTTTTTATTTATCATTCCCGGTGAGCAATGGCTTGGTCGATTACGAGGAGTACTACGAAATCGACAAAGCCAGCTTTGATCTTTTCCACACAGATCTCATTGCTGCAGATGCTTTCGCCACGACATGCCGCAGGAGAGAGCGGGATGATCTTTTGATCCAGAAGCCAGACGCAAAGCGGGGAGCGGCTATTTGGCCGTTAACAAGCGGTATAGACTCGGGCATCAGGTAGCAGCTTCCATACTGCTCTGCACCTTGAAAGATTATCCTGGAAGGACCCATGATCGACTTGAGAAGCCCCAACGACATTCTCGACCACTATGTTGAGCGCTACGATCACCTGCTGCCCGCACCTTCCGCGCAGCTAACTCAACGCATGGATTACATGCTGAAGCCTGATGCACCCAGGCTGCCGAGGGGCAAGCCCGATTGGATAGCATCACGGACGTGTACCCTCAGCGAAGAACAGGCGCTGGACCGTGCGAAGGGGGGCTTGCTCGGCCTGGCCATTGGCGACGCAGTGGGCACAACACTGGAATTTTTGCCTCGTGATCGTAGTCACGTCCATGACATGGTGGGCGGCGGTCCTTTTAAGCTCAATCCCGGTGAGTGGACCGATGACACAAGCATGGCTCTCTGCCTCGCAGACACTTATCTTGCGAAGGGCAATTTCGACCTTATCGATTACGCAGAGAGAATGGGCCGCTGGTACATAAATGGCGAAAACAGCCACAACGGTAAGTGTTTTGATATCGGCAATGCCACTCGAACTGCGATCGAAGAAAGACTGAAGAATGGCGGTCTTTGGTATGGAAATGCTGCTCCATCCACCGCTGGTAACGGCTCAATAATTCGCTTGGCCCCAACTGCGATATTTTGTCGACATTCGCTCTCAGCTACTTGGCGTGATAGTGCCGCCCAAAGTCAATGCACGCATCGAGCACTAGAGGCCATCAGTTGTTGCAGACTGCTCGGCGCCCAGTTGCATCTGGCCCTTAATGGAGCAGACAAAGAAGAGACCCTTTCTCCGATGATTCGGCCATTACGACCGCGAGCTTTGATCATCAACGCAGGCGAATACAAAGAAAAAACCCGCGACCAGATCCGCTCCTCCGGCTATGTCATCGACACACTCGAAGCAGCTCTGTGGGCTGTATGGAATACCGACAATTTCAAAGACGCCATCCTGCTGGCTGCCAATCTGGCTGATGATGCCGACAGCGTAGCCGCCACTGCCGGACAAATCGCCGGCGCTTTGTATGGGGTGTCGGGTATGCCGGAGGAATGGGTCAAGAACGTTGCATGGTCCGAGCATATTCAGGGGCTGGCCCAACAGTTGTTCGAGCGTGCGCCGCCGCAGGACCCTTTGGACGAGTCTATCGGCGGCTGATAGGGAAACGCGCGTACTTTATCTGAGATCAGCCCGCGATCCCTGGATTTTTATAGCGTCACAAGGAATCTGACCCAAATGCCCAAATCATGCCCGCAACACCTCTTCAACAAAGCCTGGCTATTCGCATCCCAAGCCCACGTCGGCCAAAAAATGACAGGCTCGGACCTTCCTTACATCACCCACGTGGCGATGGTTGCCAACGAGTTGATCTTTGCCCATCGCGAAGAGTCCGTGGGCGCGCTTGAGATAGCCTTGCCTACAGCGTTGCTGCACGACGTGGTGGAGGATACGCCGGTGACTCAGGATGAGTTGGCTGAAGCGTTCGGTATGGAGGTCACCTCAGCCGTGGCGTGCCTGAGCAAGAACCTGATCGTGCCGTTTTCCGAAGCGCTTTATTTCGCCGGGATCGCCAGGCATTCCAAAGAAGCTGCGTCGGTCAAGTTGTGTGATCGCATCACCAATCTTCAGTCAGCGCCGTCCACCTGGAAGAAGGCAAAGCGAGCGTCTTATCTGGTGGAGTCGGCGCAGATCCTGGCTGCCTTGGGGCATGCGAACGGGTATCTACGGCAGCGGCTCATCGATACGATGGCGCGTTATGAGGCGCTTTATGTTGATGGCTTTGAAGACTGAGTAATGAGCTCTCATCATTGTCGGATCGAGAACGGGAATCTCTGGATAGAAAGTCAGCGAGTCACCCTTCCTTACCCGGTGGATACGTTTCTGCTGTTTTGCTTTTACCGGGTCTGACGTGCTCATTCTCTAGTCCCTGATGTGTGTGAGTCATGTGAATGGTCTTTCCCTTTTGCTGCACCGGGTAAGACGCAAAATACGGGTAAATCGAGAGCACGTCAGTCATACAGACGGACTCATCCTGTGGTGCATTTCCCGACGGTCTGTACGCACGTTCATACAGACCGATCCTACGAACTGCCCTTACTGCTTAGGCTCTTTCGTGCCCAACACATCGCGAATGCTGTCCACGACGTTGCTGTCTTTGATGACGTCGTTCAGCCAGCCTTCCAGCGGCATGTTGCCCCACTTGATGGCGCGCTCGATGAGGTACGGGACGGGGCTTTGCGGCTCGGTGTTTTTGAAGAACTGTGCGATGCCGGCGAGCATGGTGAAGGCTTCGTCGCGAGTGGCCGGGGTGGTGCGCAGTGGTGCGGATGCGCTGTCCTGAGTGGTCTGGGTCATCGCGGCACCTGCGGGTTGGTCGATGGCGATTTCGGGTGCGGTTTGAGCGGCGGCTGCCGGGGCAGGGCTCAGTTCGATGCCGCGGTCCTTGAGCAGTTTCTCGGTCAGTTGCCCGGCGCGTTGCAGGATGTCGCTGAGGGTGACGAGGCTCGGCGCGTCGCGGCCGAACAGGGTGTCGGCAGTGGCCTGGAGTTGCTGACAGGCGTACAGGCTGGCGGCGATTTCGCTGGCCTTGAGGCGCAGGTGGTCCGAGTCGGTCAGCACCACGGAGCGCTGGAAGATTTCGGCGTTGATCTTGCCTTCGTCAACAGCAGCCTGCATGGCCTTGGGGTTTTGCAGGGCGAGGTTTTCCACGTGGCGCGACTCGTCGTAGCGCAACAGGCCAAAGTTCTGCCCCTGGGTGATTGGCAGCCCGCCGACGACTTCGGTCAGCGTGGTTTTCAGCCAAGCCAGGCGGGCGGCACGTTCTTCTACGCCGTCTTCCAGCGACGGGTACAGATCGTCCCAGAAATTTTGCAGGATCCGCTCGGCCACGGTCAGGCCGAAGGTAATGCCGACAAAGTGGTATTTGTGCGCCAGGGCTTCACTGAGCCAGGCGACGAGCATCAGGTCCTTGCTTTGTTCAGCAAGGCCCTGTGCGGCCAACGTGATGGTCTGATCCCAGTCCGAGGACTTCAGATCGGTTTGCCAGTCACCTTGGGTGAGGTAATCGGGGTCTGCTCGACGAGCTTCCTTGACCTGATCGAACAGGGTGGAAAAGCTCAGGTCTTCGCCGCTGCCCCCGTTGATGGGCGCCGTCAGATCGGCAAGCGAAAGGTCGTTGAGAAATTCAGACATAGTCAACTCTGATCAGAGGATAAAAGAGCACCGTGCCTGGGCAGACACGGTGCTGAAGACGGGCCGCTTGCGCGACCCGAGGTGTCACAGACTTATGCGAATACTTTGTTCGCAGTGCGGTCCCAGCCGCCAGTGACGTTACCGCCACCCTGGCCATCGGAACGGCTCTGTTGGGTGTAGGTAGTCTTGATGCGAGCGAAGTTGAAGCTGATTTCTTCAATCGGCAGATCGCTGACGGCGTTGTCTTCGCCTTTCTGGTTGCCGCCTGCTACAGCCTTCACGGAAGACACAACGACTTCTTCCAGGTTGATGGTCAGGTAGGTCAGCTTGTCGCCGCCAGCACGGTTGACGTTCAGCTGGATCTTGGCGATGTGAGTGCCTTTGCAGCACGCTTCGAACAGCTTGGCAGAAGCCTTGTCCACAGATTTGCGGATACTGAAGTCGCTCAGTGCAACGCGCTCGGACGAAGCACCGCCCGACGAGCTGGCGGTGGCGGAGGTGGCCTGGGTAGCGCCGAACTCGTAGCCGAGCACTTCGATCCAGTCTTTGTGCTTGTCGTCCAGAACTTCGCCCGGGATGCCGTCGATTTGGATGTATGCGTCAAATGCCATTTTCTGCGTCTCCTTTCTTCATTTAAGGTTGTGGTGTCTAAAGACAGAACACGACCCTTTTGATTAACCTTCTTGAAACGATCAAGAAAGGTTCTCTTGCCACGGCCCTGGTCTCATGTGGACAACCCGGGCTTCGGTTTGCTTGCACTGCGCGATCAATTGAGCGCGCGCACTTCGATCTCTACGCGTCGATTCGGCTCAAGGCACTGAATCAACTGAGCCCTCGGCTGCTGCATATCGCATTTGACCAAGGGTTTCTCGCTGCCTTCACCGACCGCGTCCACCAGCTCGGCGGGCACGCCCTTGCCGACCAGATACGTCTTGATGGTCTGTGCACGCTGCTTGGACACCTGCATGTTGCTTTGCGGGTCGCCCAGCTGGTCGGCGTGACCTGCAATCACGATCTTGCCGATGTTCGGTGTGCTCAACAGCTTGCCGGCGATCGCACTCAACTGGTTTTGACCTTCGGTTTTCAGGCTCTGGAAGTCGGCACGACCAAAGGCAAACAGGGTGTCCGATTCCAGCGTGATGGTTTCGATAGCCTTCAACGACTGCGTCAACAGGCTGTTGATGTAATTACGCGAACTGGATGTCAGGAATGCGTTGTCGAGAATTCTCGGCACGTCCAGTTCGTGAATCTGATCGCTGTAGAAGTTGATCTGGCGGCTGGCGTACTCGTAATCCTGATTGGAGCCTGCCTCGGCGTTCGCAGTGATGGTCTTGCCGGTCTGGCGCGCGATGGCCGGGTACCAGTAATCAGGCATCTTCGCTTTCAGGAAGGCCGGGTCAGCCTTCTCGCGCTGCGCTCGCGACAACATGACGTAGGTATCCAGCGTCGCCTTGCCGAAGGCCGCGATGGACTGCGCGCGGTTATCCGGCGGCAGTGCCTTGGGTTCGACGCTGTCGACGCCGGTGACCGGCATCAGGTCCTTGGCATTGCGCTGGTAGACCTTGATGGTGGTCAGCAGGTAAAGCGAGCGCGTCAGGTTGTCTGCGGTCGGCTTGAGCATCACCGTTTCCAGACGATTGAAGTAGCGCGTGCGCAGCAACGGTTCGACGTCATAGCCCCGGTAAAGACCCAGGCGCAGGCGCAGTGGTACGCCTTCGTCGTGGTGACGATCGTAGTAAAGCGAAGTCCAGAAGCGCATGCGATCCAGCGTTTGCCATTCGGTGTACTGACCGGTGGCCTTGCTGTCATCGGCTGCTGCCTGAGCGAGCTCGGTGGAAATGGACTGGATGTTGTCCTTGTTGTTCCAGTACGACCAGCCCCACAGGCTGCAGATCAACAGGGCAACAAGACTGGCACCGCCAATCCACGCAGCCTTGCGGCGACGCTCGCGATGGTTGGTGGTGTACAGCGCCACCAGATGCTGATCGGGAATGATCACCTTGCGGAACAGGCTGTTGATGAACAGCGGGTGCGGCTGCGCATTGCCGTCGACCAGGTCCTGCTCGCTTTCCAGCTGGAAGCGCTCGGTCACCTGACGGGTGTGTCCGCCCATCTCGGGCTGGTCGGCGTCCAGTGCGCTGGTGAAGTAGAAACCGCGCAGCATCTCGGCGCTCTGATACGGGTTGGCGCGCAGCAGGGCATCGACGAACATCAGCAGGCGCGGTTTCAAGGCTTCCAGCTCCAGCGGGAAGCGATACACCGCGGTGTCCTGACGCGTGATCTGGATGTCCTGAAGCACCAGCTGTTGGTTGGCGATCTCTTTCCAGTAATTGATCAGCTCGTCCATCGCCACACCGAAGCGCTGGCCCCAGTCAGCTTGCTCGAAGCCCTTGTGCGGGAAGGTCTTGCCCATCACTTCGCCACGCGCCACATCATCCAGCTGGCGGTAGAAGGGCACAAAGCCCGGTACCAGGTCACACTTGGTGAACACCAGATACACCGGCAGACGCACTTCCAGCAGCGCGTGGGTTTCCTGGATTCGCTCGCGCAGACGTTTGGCGATGCGCTCCTGATCCTCCACCGAGGATTGCAGGATGTCATGAATGCTGACCGTGACAATCAGGCCGTTTAGCGGTCTGCGCTGGCGGTGCTGACGCAGCAATTGCAGAAAGGCGCGCCATTTGCCGGCTTCCTGCTGATCATTCATGTAGCGGCCAGCGGTATCCAGCAGCACGGCTTCCGAGCTGAAGAACCAGTCGCAATTGCGCGTGCCGCCCAGCCCGGCGACGCGTGCGCCTTCGCGCTCGGCGTAGGGGAAGTTGAGGCCCGACTGATACAGCATGGTGCTTTTGCCCGCTGCGGGCTGACCCACCACCAGATACCAGGGCAGGGCGTAAAGCGCGTCCTTGGCGTTGCTGCCGTTCGGCTTGTTGCTCTGCAACCGTTCGATGCTTTGCAGCAAGCGCTCACGCAGCAGGCTGACCTCTTCGCGATCCGCCGGGCTGGCATTGAGCACAGCCTGATCGGCGTCATCACGCAGCAGACCCTCCAGGTTCTGATGCTGTGATGCGCCCCGATACAGCAACAGCACATACGCCGCCGACAGCAGCAGGAACAGGCCTATTCCCGTCAGCAGGCTGTTCATCGAACTGAAGCCCAGTGCACGGCCGATGCTCCAGATGATGAAGATCGACAGAAAAAAACAGACCCCGAGAACATAGGGCTGGTAGCGCAAAAAGTAGTATTTGATCTTGTTCATACGGACTTCAAATCCAGCACATCGACAAAGCGGTCGATAACGTCATAAAGAGGGCGGTCAATGTCTGGAAACACATGGCCTCGGTGGTGTTCGTCGAACGCGTCAAAGGGTGCCAGCACGTCATAGTTCTCCGAATGCTCGCCCACGCCCGTCACCACCCGGTACACGCCTGAGGTGTTGCGCGACGGGAAGCAGAACAGTCGGGGGCGCATGAAGTCGTCCGCCAGAATGCTGATTTGCGGCACTGCCTTGTTCGGGTCAATGCGTGTCAGCCAATTGACCCACAGATCTGCTGTCGGGTTCTTCAAGCCTCGCTCGGCAGGCAGTGGCAGCGAAATACCGATCGGTGCCCTGTACGACGGGCGGCCCAGCGCTTGCAGCCGGGTGAGCACGGCATTGCTGATGAACTCGGGGTATGAGCTTTCCAGCGAAGTCGCAATGTCACGCAGAGTGAAGTTCACCAGAAACTTCTCATGCACACGCCGGAACAGTTCGAAGTCCTGTCCTTGCAGCGGGCGCAGGGCCCTGATGCGCTCGAACAGCACTGAGGTGCCTTCGCCCTGTGCGGCCATGTGCAGCAGCGGTTTGATCTGCCCGGCGAACAGTTCGCTCAGAGTAAATGGGTTCACGAACACACCAGCGTCGCTGGACTTCACCGTTTGAAAGATGAAGAACGGATAACGCCGTGCACTCGAGTCCCGCGAGCTGATTAAACCGCCTACCAGCCAGTTGCCGCTGCGTGCCCGATAGCTGAAAAAACACACGGGCAACTGGTCGAACAACGTGCGCCAGTCGTCGCGCTGCTGCATGTCGGCGAGTGCGCCTTGCAGCCAGGCATCGAACTCGCAGACATCGTCGCTGGCGCCATGCAGGCTGACGAAATCTGCGCTCGCGGGCACTTTTCCGAAGCAGCCAATCATCGACCGCCCTCCAGATCGAGCATGTGCATCCTCACTTGGTCCGCCCATCTGTTGCGTTAAGCGCGCTCAGCGCCTTGACGTTCGCCAGGTCGGTCAGCTTCACGCCACCATAGTTGCGCACCACCAGACTGACCGGCCCCTTGGCCGTGTTCCAGCTGAAACGCTGCTGAATGCCGTCCAGGTCGGCGACCCGTGCGCTGTCGTTCATGCGCAGCAGGCCCCAGCGCCCGGTGTAGTCGAACACGGTGATGCGCTCGCCGGTCAGCGTGACCACATCCAGGCGTGCGCCCGGTGCTGTCGTGGTACCCGGCCATGAGAAGCGGCTCCAGCTGGTTTTGCCGTTGCGGTAATGCTGCTCCTGGCCATCCAGCGTGAAGATGATGTCAGTGAAGTAGGCCGACGGCTCCAGCATGATCTCGAAACCATTGTCGCGATCCGAGAGGCTGGCGATGACCTCGCCCAGCGAACTGGCCTTGTCAATGTTGCTGACCATTTTCGGATTGACCAGCGGCGCAGCCTTGGACCCGCTGCCCATACCCAGGCCTTCGCCATCGGACAGGTTGCCGATTTCGTTGCGCTTGAAGTTCGGTAGCAGGCCGGATTCCGGGTCGACGAAGCGTTGCAGGTCTTTCACCGATGCCTCGTTGCGGCTGTCCGCAGCAATCGGGTAACGATGCGCCATGACCTGTTCCCAAGGTTTGGCGACCTGTTTGGCCCAGGCTTTGGCGATCTGTTCGCCGGCCGGATCGCGCAGCGTTTCCCAGGCGAACTGGATCGGCAGGCTGAACAGGCTTTGCAGCGAGGTGGAAAGCCCGCCCTGACTGGTATCGACCGTGGTTTCAACGTAGTTACGCACGTTGGTGACTTCGCTCGGCTGCCCTTCAAGGGTTTCGCTGATCAACTGCTTGCTGCTCTTGCCGACATCCTGCGAGCGCTGGATGTTGTTCATCCGCACTTTGAGTTTACGCAGCGCTGCCAGGTAGCGATCCATGATGGTGCTGTCAGCGCCTTCGGCATTCTGCGCTGCGAAAACCCTTGATACAGGTTCGAAGCGTTTGGCCAGACTGCCGTCATCCACGGCAGGCAATGGCGAGATCAGTACGCTGGCCGCAGCTTCCTTGTTGTCGAAGATACCGCTGACCTTGCCCCAGAAGCCATCGTCGCGTTTGACTCCGGTCTGTTGCGCTTCGCGAGGCGCAGGCACGTCCCATTGCGTGTTGTCGTTGACGGCAGACAGCAGCAGTTTGACCGGCGAATTGCGTACGTCGCTGAGCAATGACAACTGCTGCGTGGCGTTGGCCATGTCGCTGAAGCGGCGCACACCGACGCTGTCGATCATGGTGTACCAGACCTGCGTGTAGTCGCGCTTGTAACGGGCCATGAATTCACGAACGAAGTTGGCTTTCTGCACCACGCTGTCGCCGCCTTCGCCATCCAGAACCCAGTCCGACTCGTTACGCAGGTTGCCGGACACCAGCTTGATCAGCTCGGGTTTCACGAACTCTTCCCAGCCCTGACGGGTGAAAATCGCAGGTACAGCCTCCGAACCGTAGAGCAACTGGCGACCCGGCATAGGTACCAGATCATTCAGGCCGATTGCCGGGAACTGACGGCTGGATTCCAGTTGCAGGCGCAGGTATTCACGGTCCACCAGCGAGCTGGAGATCATGAAAAACTTCAGGCTCTTGCGGGTCTCGTCGATCAGTTGCTCATTGCGTGGCATGGCCGGCGCGTCACCATTCTTGAGCAGCTGTACGTAGACCGGCGAGTTGTCCTCGATGACGTCGTCGCTGATCGGATTGGTCTCGCTGGAAATGCCCGCCCAGGCCACCGGCAACGCTGCGTTGACGAACTCGGTTTCCGGATGCGTGGTCGGCTGAGTCAGTATCAGATAGAGCTTGAGGGCGTTGTATGACTCGATGATGGACGCCACTTGCCGTTCATCGAGTCGCCCGAGCATCTCTTCCGACAACGACAAGCCGCCTGTTGTGGCTGAAAGCTCGGCAGCATCGTTGGCAGTGGCCGGGTTGCGTAGCGCGGCAATCGCTTCGCTGCGCGTCTGGCTGGCTGTGCCTCTTGCTGCGCCGGTCAGTCGATTGGCAACCTCACCGGTGCTGCGCGGGATGCTGCTCAGGCTGGTCGGACGGCCCGCAGCGACGTTGCGCGCGCCGCGGTCCAGCAGTTTCTGACCTTGAGCGCGTACCTTGCCCGTTTTGGTTTCCGACCCTGCGGGTGTAGCCCCGAAGCCATATTGCGGGTCCATGGTTTTGGCGAACTCGTTGAATTCACGCATCTGCAATTGCAGTTTCAGCGTGATCGGTTCCAGCGCTTGGGTACGCAGTTGCTGCAGGTAGGCAGTCTGGGTGGCGAAGTAGATATCGTCGCCACGGTACAGGCCGCCACTGAGCTGAAGAGGCACGCCCTTGGTGCGGTATTTCTCGATGGCAGCCAGCTGGTTGCGCAGCAATTCCAGGCCTTGGCCGGAGGCGAGGCGCTGGGCACGGTCCGGGGACTGTTCCAGTTCGGTCAACTGTTGGCTGATCGCGGCCAGCCACTCGCGGTTTTTCTGGAACGACAGGGCCTGCCAGCCGATGAAGGCCAGCCCGGCGAACAGCGCCAGAGCGATGACAATCGGCCCCAGTGATTTGTCGCGGCCATGACGTGACTGGTACAGGGTCAGGTCACGGTCAGGGAAAATGACGCGGCGGAAGGTATCGGTGATGAAGTAACTGCGATCACTGATTTTCCGTTGTTCGTCCTCTTCCAGCGCATCGGGTGCGGTCGCTGGCCGCAAGACGAACGACTCTGAAAGCTCGTCTTCATACACCGGTGTCAGCTGCTTGTCGGTTTGCAGGGCACTGGTGAAATACAGGCCGCGCAGCAACAACTGGGTACCGTTGACGTTACTGCGTGCGAAATGCTGCAGGAACTGTTCGAGTATCGCCGACAGCTCGGCAAAGTAGTTGGGGAAGTTGAGCAGGGCGCTGTTGGCGTCGGCACCCAGCGCGATCATCTGTGCGTCGACGTGGCGACTGACATGCGCTTGCAGGTTCGCCAGTTTGCGATCGAGCACCGAACGCAGGCTTTCTGTGGTGATCTCTGTCAGACCGAACGTCATGCCCAGCGGCTGCTGGCGCTCATGCAGGTCCATACCGTCGAAAGCCTGGTTGAAGCCGGGCAGTTGGTCGGTCTTGGTCAGCATCAGATAAATAGGCGGGTTGGCGTCCAGGCAATCGGTATATTCCTCGATGCGCGTGACCAGGCGCGCACCCATCTCGTTGCGCTCGGCGGCAGAGGCGGCCAATAGCTCTGGCAGGCTGACCACCAGCACCAGACCATTGACGGCGGCCTTGCTGCGCTGCTTTTTGAGCATACGCAGGAACGCAGCGAATTCGCTGGCAGACTGATCGTCACGCAGGTAGCGACCCGCGGTGTCGATCATCACGGCTTCAGGGCTGAAGTACCAGTCGCAATGCTGGGTGCCGCTTTCCGTGTCATTGGCGCTACTGGCAATGCTGGCCGACAGGCCGGAGCGGGTCAGCAAGGAGGTCTTGCCTGCCGCCGACATGCCGATGACCAGATACCAGGGCAGATCGTAGAGCGCCGATGAGCCGCCACCGCCTGCCGAGCGATCGGTGCGCAGCATGGCAATGGCATGCTTGAGGCGGTCGCGCAGCACTTGCTGATCACGGAACTCACCGGTGGACTTCAGCGAGCGGTCAACTTCGATCTGAACCAGATTTTCGAGGTTGTGTTCGGTACGAATCCGTCGGTATTGGCGCAGTACGATCAACAGCAGATAGAAGGCGCTGATGATGGCCATCGCTTCGAGCGTATAGCCTTGCAGCCAACTGATCCTGGGGGCGAAAAACCAGCAGACAGCCAGGCTGATCAGCCACAGTATCGGTACCAGGAACCAGAAACTTTTTAACAGGCGCAGTAATGTCTTCATGTCTTCCTGACTCGGTTACCTGATCGGGACTCAAGCATTGAACAGTTGGCTGATTTGTTCGGCCAACGCGGCCACGTCTTTGCCCAGCAACCAGTCAAGCGTCAGATAGACACCCAGGCACACGAGGGCGATGAGCACCAGGTAAAGCCATACCGGAACTTCATGGCGAAGCATCTGCGACACCTGGTCAGGCAGTGCCCAGTCAGGCGACAGCGCCTTTGGCGTCTTGCGGTAGCGTGCGATGTCCTGGCCCAGCGTGTTGGCCAGATAGCGCAATTGGTCTTTCTGGCCGAGGCCGAACTTGCCTTCGAAACCCAGCGCCAGGCACAGGTGATACACCTCAAGCACATCCAGGTTCTTTTTCACGTCGGCGCGCAGCAGTTCGATTTTCTCGAAGAAGCCTTCGCCCGCCAGGTGGACGCCGAAATAACGGAACTGCAGCGGCTCCATTTCGAAGTGGCGACGCATATCGTTGTCGCCCGAACGCAGCACGCTCTCATCAAGGAATGCGCACAGTGCGTACTGCGCGTCTTTTACCTGTTCGACGCTGTAATTGGCGCTGCGCGCCTGACGCTCCAGGTTGGCGAAGAAAGTATCGACGCTGGCTTCGAACGCGGTGACCGAGATCGCCTGGCGGCCGCGACGGACAATCAGCGCCATGGTGATGAAGTCACGTACCAGGTCTTTGAGCGTAGGTTTTTCGGTTGCGGCCGCAGCGGCACCTTGCATCACGGCTTCAGTCATTTAAGCACCGCCAACAGTTCAAGCTTGAGATTGGTAAACGCGCTGGGCGCGTAGAAGGAAATGGCCTGGGCTTCCATCATGCGTTCGTACACCCGGCCATGTGGCTCGATGGAGAAGTAATGGTTGTCCAGGCGCACCGGAATGGCGTTTGGCAGGCGTGTCGAGTGGTTCAGGGTGACGCCCGGCATGGCGCTGTTGACGACCACCTCGATGTCTTCCGGCGAGCCGACCTTGAACGCACGCGGCACCAGTTCCAGCAGGCTGGAGCCGGGCATGTCGGCATGCACTGAAATATAGAAATCCGCTTCGGTAAGGCGTGGGTCGAGCAATTGGCCCTGCCAGTACGAAGGCCGGACCTGGCTCAGATTGATGACGATGCACTGGTTCGGAATCACGTTCTCAAGCAGCAGACGAACCAGTTCGTCGAGCTTCACCAGCGAGGCCGCCGGGTCCTGATGATCGTAATCGGGGATGTCAGTGAGCTGGGTGTCCAGCGAGAACGTCAGCAAACCGCCCGCCAGTTCCGCGAGAAACAGATACAGGCGCTCCGGGTGCAGGCGTGGGTGCGCCAGCAGATGGGCCAACTGCGGGTAGGCGCGGTTGACCGTATTCAGCAGCCAGAACAACGTAACGTCGCTGGAACCGAACTCGGCGATCTGGTCGGCACGCTCGCGGCGGCGGCCTGAAAGTGCCTTGCTCTTGGCTTGCAGCACGCTGATCAGGCGTCTGCCAAGACCAACCAGCGTCTCGTGGGTGCCCACGTGCAACGTAGGGTGCACAAAATGCGCGTCAAGGTTGAAGCCGCCGATGCTATTGCGTGCCAGTCGGGCAATCGGGCAATAACTGTAGCCATCCAGAGTGTCGCCATCGACCAGCATCACGACGTTCAGACGCAGGCTGGTGATCTCGTTTTCCAGATCGCCTTCGTTGAGGTCAGGCAGGGTGTCGAACTGTTTGCGAAAGCGCCGGGCGCTCTTCTGTTCCTGGCCATCTTCAACGTAGTTCAGGCCAAAGGGCTCGGGTAGCTTGAGCGCCGCATAGACCTTGATTTCTCCACCCTTGATCAGATTTTTCAGGTCGCGGGCGGCGGGCAGCGGGTCGTGCTGCGGCGCGTCGTAAAGGCTGCCGTCAGGGAACACCAGCTTCAGGCGCTTCAGTTGCAACGAGCCTGTGGCCAATGCCTCGACGTCGACTTCCAGCGTTTGCACGCCCCAATGGAAAGGCGTGGAACGCAGTGTCGACTCAGCAAGCTGATGCTGGTGAAACTCATCCTGATATTGGAAATGTTGTGGCAAAAGGAACATGCCTTCCGACCACATCACGCGGCTTTGTTTACTCATTTGGCGCCTTCCAACAGAGAATTGAATTGTGAGTCCGCTGCCTTTTTCGCAGCACTGCTGGCCGAGTCCTGAACCTGCTGGACAGCGGCGTCCTGCACACGCTCGGTAATACCTTTGCCGGCGGGTTGTTCGGGCATCGAATTGGATTTAGTGAACTGCTCTTCAGTCTTGAGCCTGTTCAGCACATCCACGCCACGAACGGCGAGGATGTAGTTGTTGTCCACCAGAACGCGCACACCGTCGGACGAGAACCAGATACCGTCCTTGCGCAGCGTGTTGGCGTCGAACGCGACCTTCCAGCGGCTGTCGACGTCGGTGCGGAAGAACGCCGCGATGCCCACATACGAGGCATTCGGGTTCAGCGGCCATTGATCGGTCTCGCCTATGCCAGGCAACAGAATCAGCTCTCTGCTTTCGACCAGTGTGTTGCCCAGAGCCTTTTGCGGATCATCCCAGAGGGTGTCGGCGTTGATCGACTCGAAGCGCTCCAGAGAGGACAGTTGATAAACGCGCACCACCACCGAGAGCGGTTTGCCGTACTCGTCAGGGTTGAGCTGATTACCGCCGTCAGTCGTCAGGATGACCTTTTCGTTGTCACCAAACATCATGTCGCCAGCCCAAGTGTCATCCATGCGCTTGGCGACACGGTCCGTCACGCCACAGGCGGACAGAGCCAGCATCATTGCCAGAACAGCCAGGCACCTTGCCAAGGCTGGCTTCGAGGAACAATTGCCTTGAAGTCTTTTATTCATCACGTCTTACCTATGGGGTGATCGATCAGGTCAGTGTGTAAGCGAAGTCGCCATCGCTGCCCAGATCGATGGTCAGGCTCTGAATCGGCTTGTCCTGTGCCATCCGCTCCAGCACTCGCTGGGCGAGTTCCGGCATGAGGGTTTTGGACAGGATGTTGTCGATGTTGCGTGCGCCGCTGTCGACTTCCGTGCAACGCGAAGCGATGGCCTTGATCAGCGCTTCGTCGTAACGCAGCACCGCCTGGTGATTGCGCTCGAAACGCTTGCGGATGCGCTCCAGTTTCAGGCCGACAATGCGTTCCAGAATCGCGTCTTGAACCGGGTAGTACGGCACGATGGTCAAGCGACCGAGGAACGCCGGTTTGAACACCTGATTCAGCTCATCGCGCAGGCCTTCCACGATGTCATCGGGGGTCGGCTTCTGCTCGGTGTTCAGGCACCACTGCATGATGCGATCGGTACCGGTGTTGGAGGTGAGAATGATCACGGTATTGCGGAAGTTGATCTCGCGACCTTCGCCATCGTCCAGCACGCCTTTGTCGAAGACCTGGAAAAACAGCTCGAGCACGTCCGGGTGGGCTTTCTCCACCTCGTCGAGCAGTACCACGCTGTAAGGCTTGCGGCGCACGGCTTCGGTCAGCACGCCACCTTCGCCATAACCGACGTAGCCCGGCGGAGAGCCTTTGAGGCTGGAGACCGTGTGGGCTTCCTGGTATTCGGACATGTTGATGGTGATGACGTTACGTTCGCCGCCATACAGCGTGTCAGCCAGGGCCAGTGCCGTTTCGGTCTTGCCGACACCGCTCGGGCCCAGCAGCAGGAACACACCGATCGGCTTGTTCGGGTCTTCCATGCGGGCACGGGAAATCTTGATGCGCTTACCGATCTCTTCGAGTGCGTGGTCCTGACCTAGCACGCGTTCGCCCAGCAGCGCGGGCAGGCTTTGCACGGTGTCGATTTCGTCGCGCAGCATCTTGCCCAGCGGAATGCCGGTCCAGCCGGAAATCACTTCGCCAATCGTGCCGCCATCGACCAGTGCGTGGACTAGCGGTTGCTCGCCTTGCACGCTGGCCAGTTCGGCGCGTACGGCGGCAATCTGCCCGGCATCAGGCTCGCCGCTTTCCGGAACGCTGAGTGCGCCAAGCTTTTCGACCAGTTCCAGCTCGCGCTTCCACTGTTGCTCCAGCGACTCGCGGGTCTCCTGTTCGGCTTTCAGCTCCTCGTGCAGGGCCGTCAAACGGCGAGCGTGGTCGCTGCCCTTGGCGGTTTCCTGCTCCAGCACGGTGATTTCTGCATTCAGGTTGTCGATGTGGCGCTTGCAGTCTTCCAGCGCGCCTGGCTGTGCCGATTGGCCCAGCGCGACGCGTGCGCAAGCGGTGTCGAGCACGCTGACGGCTTTGTCCGGCAGTTGGCGGCCGGTGATGTAGCGATTGGAAAGGCGTACGGCCTGCACCAGCGCTTCGTCCATCACGGTGACCTTGTGATGCTCCTGCATCTTCGCCAGCAGCCCACGAAGCATGTGGATGGCCTTGTCTTCGCCAGGCTCTTCGACTTTCACGACCTGGAAACGACGAGCCAATGCGGCGTCTTTTTCGAAATACTTTTTGTATTCTGCCCATGTGGTGGCGGCGATGGTGCGCAGCTCGCCACGCGCCAAGGCAGGCTTGAGCAGGTTCGCTGCGTCGTTCTGCCCGGCCTGGCCACCCGAGCCGATCAGCGTGTGGGCTTCGTCGATGAACAGAATGATCGGGTGCAGGCTGCGCTTGGTTTCTTCGATGACCGACTTGAGGCGGTTTTCGAACTCGCCTTTGACCCCTGCACCGGCCTGCAACAGGCCCAGATCCAGGGTGTGAATGGCGACGCCCTTGAGCACCGAAGGCACGTCGCCCTGTACGATGCGCAGCGCCAGACCTTCCACCACGGCTGTTTTACCCACACCCGCTTCACCGGTCAGGATCGGGTTGTTCTGACGGCGGCGGGTCAGGATGTCGACCATCTGCCGCACTTCGAATTCGCGTCCCAGTACTGGATCGATACGACCATCGCGGGCGCTCTGGGTCAGGTTGACTGTGTACTGGTCCAGGGCAGGGGTCTTGCCGTTGCCCTTGGTGGTTGCGCCCGTGCTTGCGTCGGCGTTGGCCAGAGGCTTGCTCAGTTTGGTCTCCGGGCTGCCTTCGACCAGCGCGCTCATGTTCAGGCGCAGGTCGTCAGCGTTGATTTTCTCCAGTTCCGGCGCCGAACCGATGACCACGCGGCGCAGGGCATCGTCATCCAGCAAGGCCTGAATCAGGTGGCCGGTGCGGATCTGCGACTGACCGAATTCGATCGACGCCAGTACCCAGGCCTGCTCAATCATGCGCGTGATGTGCGGCGAGAGCGCAGGCGTCCGTGTGTTGCCTTTCTTGAACGTCCCCAGCGCGGTGACCAGCTGTGCTTGCAGGCGATCAGGCACTACGTCGTAGTGGCGCAGGATCACCGGCAGGTCGTTATCGTTGTTGTCGAGCAATTGCAGCAGCAAGTGCTCGACTTCAACGTCGTAGTGGTTCTCCGACAGGCACAGCGCAGCAGCGCTTTCAGTGGCAGTGCGGCTTGTTTCGTTCAGCTTGGCGAACAGGGACTTCAGGTTCACAGGGAGACCCCATCAAAAGGAATATGGAAAACAGCGCAACGGGAGGGCTCCACGTCGACACCGGGGCGTTTGAGCCAGCCAAGCCAGCCCAGCGATACATTGCCTTGGCGGCCCAGGCGGGCCACGGGTACAGCTTCGCGCTTGAGCTTCGGCGCAATCTGGAAGTCCAGTTCGGCGCCGATGTAAAAACGCACCAGCTCAACAAGCTTCTGGTAATCCTCGGTGCCCGGCTGAAAGCGCTGGTAGTCAGCCAGTTCCAGAGGCCCCAGTTCGATACGTACGCACGACTGGTAATCCCAGACGCGATTGCCAGCCACGGCGCTCTGCCCTAGCACGGCGTTCTTGCGGCCCAACTGCGTGCACTGGCTGCTGTCGAGCTTCAGCCAGCGCCCGGCGAACTGCTGGATCTTGAACGGCAGCGAGAAATAAAAACTCAGCATGACTTCAAGGTTCAGGGCGTTGCGCGGCTTCTGGGCGAACATCCCCGAGAAGTAGCTAAACAGTTCGCGGCGCAATGGCGACTCGCCCTTGTCGAACTTTTGCTTCAACGCTTCGGGGCCGAAACCCACCAGGTTGAGCAAATAACGATCAAAGTTCGACGTGCCGTTACGCTCGTACTCGATGTAAAACTTGTACTTCTGCCAGGCCTCGTAAAACAGCGTGGTCATGCGATGCGAAAAAATATCCAGAAACGCATGCGCAGCGTCGTCTCGATACTGAATATGCCTATCGATGAGCAGCTCGGTGTACGGGCGCGGCAGCACGCCTGATGGGCCGACCAGGCCCATGAACGTGACCTGCACCTCGGACAGCGGCAAACCGGCCGCCGAGAGCTTGCCTTCGCGTTCGAACTGCAGGTCGCTGACCTCACTGGCCGGAAAGTTCAGCGACAGCTGCGAACGAAAGCGCAGAGGGTCCTCATGCGGCCTGGTTTCCAGGTCCATGCGCCCATTCCTGCTGTAATGCAGGCGAAGCAAACGCACCAACTGAAAAAATTCGAATCGGTGCGGCTCAGCCCTTGCCTGGTCAATCAGACCAGGGGTTGATCGCCTGTTCGCGGGGGCCATTGGACCACTCTCTTTTCGCGCTGCACGGTGCGAAGGGTTAATTGGGTAAAGCTGTTCATCGAGCAGTACTGACCAAAGAAGTGGTCAAGGACCATGCCGAACAGGAACACGCCGCTGCCGGTGTACTGGCTTTCATCGAACTTCAGCGTAATGCCGACGCCGCGCACAAAGTTGGGCCGCGGATGGCCGATGCGTGCCACGACCGGCTCGCTGCTCAACGAAACGATCCCGTTGATCTGTTTGCGAATCGCCGACACGTTGCGGTAGTTGTAAAGCGACAGCAGTTCCAACAGCACTTCGCGACCCTTCGAAACCAGCGACATGTGGTTCAGCGACAGGTGCGAGATGAGCCGCCAGATCACGCCGTTGCCCAGCGGCACGCGCACCGTCGCCGTCGGTTTGCGCAGGCAGCGGATATCCTTGATCACCGAATTGGAGGGAATGTTGAAGTCCCCGCGCTCGCCGCCAAAAGGCAGCATCAGTGGTAAATCGCGGTTGCTGCACGTCAGGCGGATACTGAGTGTGTCGTTGTTGGAATCAATCAATTCCAGATCCCGATCCACGACGCGGATGAACATGTTCGAGCCATCGCTTTGTCGGCTCTGCGTCGGACGTCGCCGGGCTATCCAGAAACTCTGACCGGGGCCTTGATCGCCGCGTGGTTCAAAGAACGGATGGCAGGTGCCGACCTGATCGTTGCCATTGATCTTCTTCACCCGCCGCACGCGATCGATAGAGACCACTTCGGCAGAGCTTTGCAGGCGCACATCCGGTGTTACCGCGTATTCATGCTGGACGTGGGTCAGCTTGATCGGCTCGGCCTGCTGGCGGAACAGGTTGATGATAGGCGTGCAGTTGAGCTTGAAATTGTTACGGCCGATGTTCTGGGTCAGGCGTGCCAGACGATCCGTCAGGTCGTAGTCGGAAAAGTAGAAATTGATTTCCACTTTGGCGATCTCTTTGCCAGCCAGAATACGGGCAAAGCCTGACAGGTCGAAGAACATGAACTTGTCAGGGAAGGTGAAGTATTCGTGCAGCAAGCGGTAACCCAGAAACGAACGTTCCGAGTAATCCACCAGCCCTTCATCCAGACCATAACCGACAGACTTCAGGGCGTCGGCGGGCAGCACCACTTCACGAATGCGCCCTTCGTCTTCGAACGACAGGGTCGCTTTGGCCAGGTTGTTGAACAGCAGCTCATACAGTTGATGCATCAGCGTGCTTTCGCCATCAAGGAAAAAGCGCAGTCGGTCCAGTTCCATCTTGCCGAACAGGACGTCGGAGGTCGCACCCAGGCCGATGCGCAAGCGCGCAATCAGGTCTGCACTGTGGCCGTTGAACGCCGAACGCTCCATTTCAATGAACGAAGCACTTTGCACTGCCACTGGCCACAGTTCGACCGGGTAGCACGTACGAAACTTGCACACTATTCCGTCTATCGGTGTGGCATGCAGCTCGGTGTGCCGGGCTACGCGATAGGATTCGGTGACCTTTTCCTGCTTGCCCATGTTGAACTCGACGATGGACATCGAAGGGGTAGGGCGCAGGTAGTGCGGGTACAGCACCTCCAGAAACGACTCGACGATTTCAGGAAACTCATCGTCGAGTTTCTTGTGTACGCGCGCCGACAGGAACGAGAACGCCTCGATAAGGCGCTCGGTGTGCGGGTCTTCGCAGTTGTCGCCCTCAATCAGTAATCGCGAAGCGATCTTCGGATATTGAGCGGCAAATTCCTGGCCCAGAAAGCGCAGGTGCGAGAGTTCCTTCTCGTAATAGGGCAGCAGATCGTCGAGCATCAGTTGAGGTTCTGCACTTTGTATTCCTGAGTGTTGACCTGCAGCACGGCGTCAAAAGAAACCTGACGCGAAATGTCCTGCAGACGCAGTACTGCGTCCACACGAAAAGTCAGCATGCGCTGGCCGGTCTGTTGTGCAAGCAACTGGACTTTCACGCTGCGGAAACGTCGGTCACCGACAGAAATTGCCTTCTCCAGCTGGCGCTGAATCAAAAGACGGTCCTGTGGGTCGAGCACGCTTCTACTGGTGAAGTCGGGCATACCGTAATCGAGGATGGTGCCGCTCAGATTGGCGAAACCCTCCAGCTCGTTAGCGACCAGAGACTGGCGAGTGTTCACCAGAATCTCCAGGTCACGAACGATGCTGGCCTTGTAATCGGCCAGCGAACTCAACCGTTGCGATGACGATTCCACGGACTGATGCGGACGATCGTCGAGCAACCGATCCAGCAATGAAGGCAACAGCTTGTGTTGACTACTCATGTTGCCTCCCTGGCTAAGTGATGGATCAGCCGCGAGTCGATTGCGGCAATTCGGCGACCAGACGCAACGATGCGGTCAGTTCATCCAGTTGGTAATGCGGACGCAGGTAGGTCACGGCCTTGTAGACGCCAGGCTTGCCAGGCACTTCAAACACTTCGGCACGCGCTTCGCGCAACGGGAACTTGGCCTTGGCTTCCTGACTGGCGGTGTCATCCAGCAACACGTAGCTGGACAGCCACTTGTTGAGGAACAACTCGACATCCTTGCGCGATGCGAAACTGCCGATCTTGTCGCGCATGATCGCTTTCATGTAGTGAGCGATACGCGAGGTCGCGAAGATGTATTGCAGTTGCGCCGAAAGACGCGCGTTGGCGTTGGCAATGTCGGTGTTGTACTGCTTCTGCTTCTGGGTCGACTGAGTGCCGAAGAATGCGGCGTAGTCGGTGCCTTTGCAGTGCACCAAAGGAATGAACCCCAGGTCCGACAGCTCTTTTTCGCGACGGTCGGTGATGGCAATTTCAGTCGGGCATTTCAGCGCGATTTCGCCGTCATCGGTCTTGAAGGTGTGGGTCGGCAGGCCTTCGACCAGACCACCGCCTTCCACACCGCGGATCGCCACACACCAGCCGTAGCGGGAGAACGCATCGGTCACACGGGTGCCCAGTGCGTAGGCAGCGTTCATCCACAAGTATTTGTTGTGGTCACGGCCGTCGACGCTTTCGACAAAGTTGAATTCTTCGACTGGCGTGGTATCCGGGCCATATGGCAGGCGACCCAGCACGTGCGGCAGGGTCAGGCCGACATAGCGGGAGTCTTCAGAGGCGCGGAACGACTTCCATTTGGCGTATTCGACGGTATCGAAGATTTTCGCCAGGTCGCGAGGGCCGGCCATGTCGGTGAACGAGTCCCAACCAAACAGCTCAGCCGATGCCGCGGAAATGAACGGCGCGTGGGCGGCGGCTGCAACGTGGGAGATCTCCTCGAGCAGGTACATGTCTTCCGGGCTGCGGTTGAACTCGTAGTCCCCCAGCAACATACCGAACGGTGCACCACCGAAGGTGCCGTACTCTTCTTCGTAGATCTTCTTGAACAGTGCGCTCTGGTCGAATTCGGACGAGGCCTTGAGGTCACGCACGAGGTCTTTTTTCGACGCATTGAGCAGGTGAATCTTCAGCGTGGTGCTGGTCTCGGTCTGGTCAACCTGATATTTCAGGCCGCGCCAGGACGCTTCCAGTTGCTGGAATTCACGGGCGTGCATGATTTCGTTCATCTGCTCGGAGAGCATCGAATCGATCTCGGCGATGCGCGCGTCGAGCACGGCAATCAGGTCCTTGCTTGGCGTCATTTCGCCTTCAAGTACCTGGGCCACCAGTTCGCCGATCAGATCGCGGGTACGGGTGCGCTCGGTTTCGGAGCGTGCAACGCGGCTTTCGGAAATGATGCTGTCGAGCAGGGAAGATTGCGGGGCGAAGTTTTCAACTTCAACCAGAGCGCTGTCCTGCTGAGTCACGGGTTGCTTATCGGTCATCGTCAGGCTCCTCCTTACTCTTTGCTGTCGGTGGCAGGAACGGCGGCTTCACGGCCGAACTCCTTGCCCAGGGTTTTCAGCTTTTCAGTGTTCTGCAACACGTCCATCAGCAGTTCTTCAAGCTTGTCGTTGCCACCCATCTTGTTACGCAGGTCAGCCAGCTTGTTGCGCACTTCCAGCAGCTTGCGCAGCGGCTCGACCTGACGCACGACGTTCTGCGGCTCGAAGTCTTCCAGGGCATTGAAGTTCAATTCGACGCCAAGCTGAGTACCGTTCTTGGCCAGGGTGTTGTCGACGCGATACGCCAGGCGCGGCTTGATGCCTTTAAGGACGCCGTTGAAGTTGTCGCGATCGATGAAGATGAACTTGCGATCCTTGAGCTTGGGCAGCGGCTCCAGGGGGTTGCCGGAGAAATCGCCGAGAACGCCTACAACGAATGGCAGCTCTTTCTTTTCCTGAGCGTCGCCGATATCAACGTCGTAAGTGATATGGACCCGAGGCGCGCGAACGCGGTCAAGTTTGTGCTGGGTACTTTCCTTCTTCGCCATCGTCATCTCCTGTGCGAGCAACTCGCTGCAAGTCGTTTGCGTACCGGGCCTGGACAGGCCGGGCGCGATTAGAGTCCTTCAATCGTCAGCAAAAGGCGCTGACGGATTTCATCGTTCATTTCCAGAATGTTTTCGTGCCCGACCAACTCTTCGAAGCTTGTATTGCCTGCGATCTGCGTGCTGTTGCGAATGACCGACTCGTCCGGCAGCTCGGAGCGCACCGGTGAACTGATCACGCAGAACGGCAGATCGCCGAAGTCTTTCAAGCGCTCGAAACTGACCGGGAAGCGCAACCCTTCGAACAGGCGGCTCATGCCCGGTGACTTGCTCAGGCAATAGAACAGGACCAGATAATGCACAACGTAGCGATACAGCTCGGCGCTACTGCGATTCGGGTCCTTGATGACCTTGCGAAACTGCGCCAGATCGAAGGAGTTGAAGCCCACCACCCAGCGCACCGGGCTGGTGATGCGTATGGTCTGCCCGCTTTGTGACAGCACCATGTCGTATTCGAGCGGGAACAGCTCGGGCGTCGTACTGATCAGGTTGAGCGGCACTTCCAGTTCATTGACCAGCTTGAACGGCTCTGCCGATGCAATGCGGTCATAGAGCTCCTTGAGCTCCTTGAAATGGTGCTGAGTTTCTCGACCGCTGCTGCGTTGCGCGCCCTGCAGGTATTCACCGAAGAATGTCTGCGGGCGTATCAGCAACGCGAGGGTCGACAGGTAGTCGGACGCCTGCACCTTGAGCGCGTCGGAAATAGCGCGCGTCTGCTTGCGCAGCTTGATCAATGCTTCTATATCGAACGTCTGAGTCATCGGTACATCGTCCTTGAACCCTTCACGACCGCTTCCCGGATCAGACCGGGGACGGGGAAGAGTTGCGAATTTCTCGACTGCACACCTGCTCATGAAGTGGTTTTGCCATGTGCGTAAAGCAAAACGCACCGCCACTATGAGGAAGGATTTGGTGCTGGCATATAGATGTCGTCTAGCCAGCAGTGTGGTCTATGGCACTATTTTCAGTAGGAAAGTTCCTACAGACGGTGGATATTTTCTCGGTTTTGTTACAGTAAGCAATGATTGCTATGAGCCACTACTGGTTAATATTGCAGCAGTAATATAGCCGTAAGCCTTGATTTATAAGGGCTTTGGAGCGTTATCTGGATCCGATTTCGAACGCAATTAAGCTTAAAAAGATGAACTTATTTGCCCGCTGTTTGCGTCTTCAAGACGATAAAATCACGATGCCGTCTTGTGAGCGGATATTTCTCGGATGAGGGATGATGGCACCACGAGTGGTTCAGGTGGCAACAGGAGAGTGAGTGAAACGCACACCGATTCTTGCCGAGCGCAAGGAGGAAGGTGCTTGCTGATAAACGTCCCCGGATTTTCTTGCAGCAAATAAAAAACCCGCCGAAGCGGGTTTTTCCAAGACCATCCCGACTTCCTGTCGGACGCCTCCCAGGCGATGGTCGATCATCCTTGATCCTGGTGAACTCCCTGTTCACCACTTGATGGATCCAATCTTATGCGCCGCGTGCAGGTTCGGAAATAGCCAAATTCCCCCGCCGCGTGTAAGCCTTTCGCTATACCTCACGTGTTCATGCTCGAACAGCGGGGTGAGGGGCAGGAATTCTGGCGTCAGGAAAGATTTTGCATCTGCAGGTTCGCCGACAGCAAAAATCGCAGGCAATAAAAAACCCGCCGAAGCGGGTTTGTACCAAGACCATTCCAACTCCCTGTCGGCTGCCTTCCCGGCGATGGTCGATCGTCCCTGATCCTGGCGAACTCCTTGTTCGCCAGTTGTTGGATCCAATCTTACGGCGCTGATAGCAGGTGAAAAATAGCCAACCTTCCCTATTGCGTGTAAGCCTTTGGCTATACATGTGTAAGGTTTTGTATGTGGATGGCCGTGAACGTACGCATCAAAAAACCGGCTTTAGCGGCGAAACAGTTGCTCCAGAGGGGTTCAATGTGTTGCTAAGGCGAGAAAGTCGCCGCCACTTCACAATAACGCTGCTCGGCATTTTTACTGTCCTCGTCGCGATTTCGGGCAGCACGTTTGGTCCACTCCCGGCATTCCTCCTTGAAGTTGACCTGCGCAGCCTTGCGACACTCGCGCCGTTCGAATGAGCGAATGGCGAAGTTTTCGCAGACGCTGTCGCCGTCGATGCTGTTGCCGTAAACCCGCCACTGCGCCCGATAGCGGTTTCTGCCGTCCCATTCACGGATGGAGGCCGTCGCAACGCTGTAGGGCCGGGCCGAGCGAGCAGGGTTGCGAGCAGCGTTGGCTTTGAAGTCAGCCATGTAGTCTGCGGACACCATGCCTTTCGCCGGTTCTGCCTGAGCGGGTCGAGGAACCTGGCCAAAGCGACAGTTCAATACGCTCTCATCGATGACATTGCCGCTTTTCATGCAGTTATCGAGCGGCTGCACGGCGGCTGGCTGTTCCCGGGTTGCGGCGACAGGTAACAGGTTAGGCGCATGGATCGACGGCGCGGGTGCGGGGCTTGCCACCATTGTCGGTTCGCTGTCGATCACGGTGGTCTCTGGTTCAGGTGCAGGTCGCTCGACAGGTGCCAGTGCCACCTTTGGGCTTCGCCCATGAGACACGACCAGCCCGGCCAGGCAACCCGCAACGATAAGGCCTGCCAGCCATAGCCAGTAGGGCAGCGACTTGCCCGGTCGAGCGCTAAGTTTACGGCTTGGATGCGCGCCCAGAACGACATCGACCTGGCCCGGCACAAGGCGCTGAATGCGGATGATCCCGTCGTCTTCGGGTTGCTGTGTGGAATCCATTCCTGCTCCAGATCAAGCGGTATGAAGGTGAGCGCCGCGCCTGCTGACGCAGTAGGCATGAAATCTCAACGTTATCGGCCACGCGCCGTGTTTCTGTAACGCTTTGGTGGTGTATGCATTTGGCCTGTCGCGCTAAGGTTGGGACCGTTTTGTTTGACTGATGGATGAACCGCGAATGCACCAGCGTCTTGAGCAGGTTTTTGGTTACACGCAGTTCCGGCCAGGCCAGGAGGCAGCGATCAGCGCCGTGCTGGCCGGACGCTCGGCTGCGGCAATTTTCCCGACGGGCTCAGGCAAGTCGCTATGTTACCAATTGCCTGCGCTACTGCTGCCCAATCTGACGCTGGTGGTTTCGCCGTTGCTGGCGCTGATCCAGGATCAGCTTGCCTTTTTGCACCGCCACGGCATTGCCGCAGCAAGCATTGATTCGGCGCAAAGCCGCGATGATGTCGCCGACGTCATGGCTCGCGCGCGTTCCGGAGAGCTGAAGATCCTGATGATCTCGGTCGAGCGCCTGAAGAACGAACGTTTCCGCAACTTCATCGCCCAGGTGCCGATTTCATTGCTGGTGGTCGACGAGGCGCACTGTATTTCGGAGTGGGGGCATAACTTCCGGCCTGATTATCTGAAGCTGCCGGACTACCAGCGCGAATTCAACATCCCTCAGGCACTGCTGCTGACCGCGACCGCGACACCGCAGGTCATTACGGACATGCAGGACAAATTCGCCATTGCCCCCGAGGATGTCATCACCACCGGCTTCTACCGCGCCAACCTGCACCTGTGGGTCAAGCCGGTCAGCGGGCGTGACAAAAGGCGGCTGCTGGTCGAGTGGCTCAATGAGCGGCGCGGGCAACCGACAATCGTATACGTGACGCTGCAAAAGACCGCCGAGCATGTCGCGGTGCACCTTGAACAGAATGGTCTGCCTGCCAGTGCTTACCATGCCGGGCTGCCTAATGATCAGCGCGAGTCGATTCAGAAGCGTTTCATGGGCGGCAGCCTGAACTGCATCGTGGCGACCATTGCGTTCGGAATGGGTATCGACAAAAGCGACATCCGTAATGTGGTGCATTTCGACCTGCCCAAATCCATCGAGAACTACAGCCAGGAAATCGGCCGGGCAGGGCGCGATGGTGGTGCCTCGGATTGTCTGGTGCTGGCCAACCGCGACAGCCTCAATGTGCTGGAAAATTTTGTGTATGGCGACACGCCGGAGCGCGAGGGGATTGCCCGTGTGCTGGAGGATTTGCTCGATGCACGCCATGACGGGCAGTGGGAGTTTCTGCTCGGGCCGCTGGCTGATCTCAGCAATATCCGTCAGCTACCGTTGAAGACCCTGCTGGTGCAGCTGGAACTGCGCGGAATCATCGCACCGCGTTACGCTTACTTCGCCGAGTACCGCTTCAAGTTTCTGCTTCAACCGCACGACCTGATGGCGCGTTTCGAGGGTGAGCGGCGCGAATTCGTTCAGGCGTTGATCGATACGTCCAGCCGGGCGCGTACCTGGGCCACGGTCAACTTCGACGCGATGTACCAGCAATACGGTGCCGAGCGTGGGCGGGTGGTCAAGGCGCTGGATTACCTTCAGGAAAAGGGCTGGATCGAGCTGGAAAGTAAGCAGATGACCGAGGTCTACAGCGTGTTGCGCAGTAACTTTGACCCGCAGGCGCTGAGCGTCGAGCTGCACGATTATTTCGCCCACCACGAGGCCACTGAAGTTGCGCGCATTCATGCAATGCTTGAGGTGTTCTCCAGTGATCAGTGCCTGACTCATCGGTTGGCACGCTACTTCGGCGATTACAACGCGCCCGAGCAATGCGGCCATTGCTCGGTCTGCCACGGCCAGATCGCCCATCTTCCACAGCCACCTGCGCTGGAACCTCTGGATAACCGGGACTTTCAGCAGGTGTGCGGTGATTTTATCCACAAGCACCAGGACTTCACTGGTCAGCCGCCCAGCGCCGAATGCCTGACGCGCTTTCTGTGCGGCATCAGCGTGCCTTTGTTCACCAAACTCAAGGCTCGCGCCACCAGCGGTTTTGCCTTGCTGGAGGATTATCCGTATGCGCAGGTGAGGGCATGGGTGCAGGCGATGCTTTAAAACAAAACCGGCCGCTCAAGAGCGGCCGGTTTTGATTCATCAGTAAATAACGGCTGTATCAGTCGCGATGACGACGATGGCCGTGGTGCTTCGGACGACGGTCATGATCGCGATAGTAGCGGCGATCATCACGGCCACCGCGATAACGACGATCATCGCTGCGGCTTTCGTTGCCCATGTAGTTGCCGAGTGCGGCACCACCGCCGCCGCCTACCGCCGAGCCGATCAGGCTGCCGGTGCTGCCGCCAACGCTGCGGCCTACAACGTTACCGCCTGCTGCGCCCAGACCGCCGCCAATGGCTGCTTCTGTACGGTTGCGACGGTCTGCACCGACCGCACCGCCGGCTGCGCCACCCAGGCCAGCGCCAATCGCTGAACCGGTGCTGCCGCCGAGCTGTTGACCGACGACCGAGCCGAGTACCCCACCCAATGCTCCGCCTGCGCCTGATTCGAGGTTGCCTGCAGAGGCTGCACCGCTGATCAAGGCAAGAGACAACAACAGTATCGAGGAATACTTCATGTATGGAATCTCATAGGGATGACGGCGCGATCTTGGTGTCAAGTGAAGAATGTAGCAATGCAATTCCGACGAGTAACACGATTGCCACACAAACTGCTAAGTTATTGTTTTGGCTAAGGAACTTAAGTCGGAAAAGAGAGTCTGAGGTTACTTGTGAAAGGCCCGTTTCCAGCGAAACGGGCCTTTTTTGTGGGCGTCTTTTATGAACGTCAGATGATGCGGGCCGACTCTGCCGATCGCTCGAGACGAATGGCCACGAACTTCGACGTCGGCGTGCTGCTGCCATCGCCAACGCTTTCCAGCGGTACCAGCGGGTTGACCTCTGGGTAGTAGGCCGCAGCCTGACCGGCCGGAATGTCGAACGCCAGCAGGGTGAAGCCTTTGACGCGGCGCTCGCGGTTGTCGCTCCAGATTGAGATCACGTCAGCTTTCTGACCCGGCTGAAAGCCCAGACGAATGATGTCGGCTTCGTTGACGAACAGCACATCACGCTGGCCTTTGACACCGCGATAACGGTCGTCCAGGCCATAGATAGTGGTGTTGTACTGATCGTGCGAGCGCATCGATTGCATGATCAGGTCGGGAATCTGCCCGGTCGAGCTGATGTCTTCATGGATCAGGCTCAGCGGCAACGCGTTGGATTTGAAGTTGGCGCGCGTCGAGGCTGTGTTCCAGCGGCGGGCACCGGCGGCGTTGCCCAGGTAGAAACCACCGGGGTGTTTAACGCGCTCGTTGAAGTCCTTGAAACCGGGGATGGTGTCGGCGATCAGGTCGCGAATGCGGTCGTAGTCTTCGACCAGCCACAACCAGTCCACAGGTGCCTTGCCCAGTGTTGCGTTGGCGATACCGGCGATGATCGCAGGCTCGGAACGCATCTGCTTCGACGACGGCTTCAACTGTCCGTTGGACGCGTGGACCATGCTGAACGAATCTTCCACGGTCACGGCTTGTGGGCCGTTGGCCTGGATGTCGATGTCGGTACGGCCGAAGCACGGCAGGATCAGCGCGTCCTTGCCGTGGAACAGGTGGCTGCGGTTCAGTTTAGTGCTGATCTGTACGGTCAGGTCGCAGTTGCTGAGGGCTTCTGCAGTGCGATGGCTGTCCGGTGTTGCCTGGGCGAAGTTGCCGCCCAGCGCGATGAACACCTTGGCGCGACCTTCGGCCATGGCGTGAATGGCTTCGACCACGTTGTGGCCATTTTCGCGGGGCACTTTGAACTGGAAGCGTTTTTCCAGAGCATCGAGCAGGAACACCGGTGGGCGCTCGTTGATGCCCATGGTGCGGTCACCCTGCACGTTACTGTGACCGCGCACCGGGCACAGGCCTGCGCCTGGACGGCCAATGTTGCCGCGCAACAGCATCAGGTTGGCGATTTCCTGAATGGTCGCAACCGAATGGCGGTGCTGGGTGATACCCATTGCCCAGCACATGATGACGTTCTTGCCCTTGGCGTACATGCGTGCTGACTGTTCGATGTCAGTAAGCGGCAGGCCGGACTGCTCGACAATCTCGTCCCAGGACGTGTCATCGATGGCGGCCAGGTATTCAAGCACGCCTTCGGTGTGTTCGTTGAGGAACGCGTGATCAAAGACCGACGGCTCATTCGCCAGCTGTGCATCACGCTCCCATTGCAGCAGGAACTTGGCCATGCCGCGCAACAGCGCCATGTCGCCGCCCAGGGCAGGGCGGAAGTAGGCGGTGTTGGTCGGACGGTCCCCGTTGGTGAGCATTTCGACCGGGTGCTGAGGGTGCTGGAAACGCTCCAGACCACGCTCTTTCAACGGGTTGACGCACACCACCTGCGCGCCGCGTTGTACCGCTTCACGCAGGGGTTCCAGCATGCGCGGGTGGTTGGTGCCGGGGTTCTGGCCGAGGACGAAGATGGCGTCGGCGTGTTCGAAGTCTTCGAACGTCACGGTGCCCTTGCCCACGCCGACGCTTTGCGACAGCGCTACACCACTGGCTTCGTGGCACATGTTCGAGCAGTCCGGGAAGTTGTTGGTGCCATAGGCGCGCACGAACAACTGATACAGGTACGCCGCTTCGTTGCTGGCGCGACCCGAGGTGTAGAACTCGGCCATGTTCGGGCTGGGCAGGTTCTTCAGGTGCTTGGCGATCAGCGCGAATGCGTTGTCCCAGCTGATTGGCTTGTAACGGTCGGTTTCGGCATCGTAGGCCAGAGGCTCGGTCAGGCGGCCCTGATACTCAAGCCAGTAGTCGCTCTGCTCCAGCAATGCACTGACGCTGTAGCGGGCGAAGAAGGCCGGATCGACACGGCGTTTGGTGGCTTCCCAGTTGACCGCCTTGGCGCCGTTCTCGCAGAACTTGACCATGCCGCTTTCCGGCGAATCGCCCCACGCGCAGCCAGGGCAGTCGAACCCGCCATTCTGGTTGGTCTTGAGCATCATGCGCAGGTTCTTCAGCGCGTTGTCACTGCCCAGCCAGTGTTGCGTCACGCTGATCAGTGCGCCCCAGCCGCCTGCCGCACCTTTGTATGGCTTGTAGCGGGGGATAGGTGTCTTGTCGGCTTGATGATGAGTGCTCACGCTTGAATCTCCATCGCAGGGCTATAGACCCGCGGCGCACTGTGCTGCGGCAGGTGAATTAAATTGAGGTTGTGGCGGCGGGCCCATTGCAGGGCCAGACCGGTGGGCGACGACAGGCTGACCAGGGTCTGGATGCCTGCGCGCAATACTTTCTGAATCAGTTCCAGGCTGCAGCGGCTGGTCACGATGGCGACGCCGCCTGCCAAGGGGATGTCCTGACGGATCAATGCGCCGATCAGCTTGTCCAGCGCGTTGTGGCGGCCAATGTCTTCACGTCCCAGCAACAGCTGGCCGTTACCGTCCATGAACACCGCAGCATGCACAGCGCCACAATGGCGGCCAAGCGGCTGGAACTCACCGATGCGCTGACGCAGGCCTTCCAGCCACTCAATCGGCGGCAAGGGTGCGCCGTGCAACACGTTCAGTTCTGGCAGAGCCTGCTCTACCGCTTCAACGCCACAGAGCCCGCAACCGCTGGTGCCTGCCAGTTGCCGACGCTGTTGCTTGAGTTCCCAGAAGGCACGGCTGGCGATTTCGACTTCGGCCTGCATCGCCGAGCCGCAACCGCTGATTTTGAAGTCGTAGATTTCGTCGTGCGAGGCAATGATGCCGCTGCCCAGGCTGAAGCCGACGATAAAGTCTTCCAGATCGGTGGGGCTGACCAGCATGACTGCCTGGCTGATGCCGTTGTAGGCAATCGCCAGTGCCACTTCTTCGGCAAGTTCGTTACGTGCAGAGTCCGTGCCCTCGAGGTTCGAGTAGCTGTAAGACTGGCTTGCTTCGGGGGCTGGCGTAGCAAAGGACGCCGAGCTGACCTTGCGCGTAACAGGCATGGGCTGAAATACCGGCAGAATGACATCTGCAAGACTAGGCCCGTTCTGGTAAATCGTCTAATCGCTAGTGCTGATGTGCCGATAGATGACGTCGATCAACGCTCTAGCGCGGCATTTCTGCTACCAGTGCAAAGCAGGCTTCAGCCAGTGCCGAGCGCGGTGCACTGCGGCGCATGATCAACCCCAGCCGGGCCAGCGTACGGGCGTCGGCGATCGGGTGCAGGCGCAAATGCTCGGTGAGCGTTTCCAGGCCGCCATCCAGCGGCATGATCGCGCAGCAAAAACCGCCATGGACGGCCTGCAGCAACTGATGAACGGCATCGGTCTGGATCAACGGATTGGGCTGAAGGCCACGGCTGTGGAAGTTGTGATCGATCGATTGGCGAAAATGCATGCCGCTGGTCAGAGTGCCCAGCGGCAATTCGACCAGATCGGCCCAGCTCAACGGTTCGTCACCAAAGGTAAAGTGCCGACGGTCATACAGCAGCCCCATGCGCGTGTCGTCCAGGGTCAGCGAGTCGAAGCGTTCGGTGTCCAGCCGTTCCAGGTACGAAACGCCAAGATCGATACGATTGCTCGCCAGTTGTTCCAGCACCTGCTCGGAACTCAGTGACGACAGCTCGAAGCGCAGGTTGGGGTGCATCTGGTGCAGCCGGTGCAGCAATGGCAGCGGATCGAAGCTCGACAGCGGCACTACACCCAAGCGCAGTGTGCCGACCAAATGCCCCCGGCAGGCAGCCGCTTCAGCCTGCAGGCCGTCGTAGGCTGCCAGTACCGTGCGTGCCCAGGCCAACACGCGTTCGCCTGGCGCAGTGAAGCCTTCAAAACGCTGGCCCCGATTGACCAGGGGCAAACCGAGCTCTTCTTCCAGATTGCGCAGACGCATCGACAAGGTGGGCTGGGTGATATTGCAACGCGCAGCCGCATGGCCGAAGTGCCTCGTTTCATCGAGGGCGATCAGAAACTTAAGTTGCTTGATGTCCATATTCACTCCGCTGGGCCGTCCAGACAGCCGATTCTACGCGTTCAGGCTGAAGGATGGAGCACGCCCTTGATCAGCTCCCGATAATCGTCCACCGCAGCGAACTCTTCGGTGTCTTTCGGGCCTTTCTGGCTGTTGGGCTGGCTGACGGCCAGCAAATGGGCTACACCAAAGTGGCGGGCGCTGCGCAGGATCGGCAAGGTGTCGTCGATAAACAGGCTGCGTGCCGGGTCAAACGCGGTGTCGGCCTTCAAGGCGTCCCAGAAATGCTGGCTCTCTTTGGGGAAGCCGTAATCGTGAGAGCTGATCAGGCGCTCGAAATAAGGCGCCAGCTCGATTCGCTCCATCTTCAGCGACAACGAATCGCGGTGCGCGTTGGTGATCATGATCACCCGTTTGCCCGCTTGCTTGATGGCGGCGAGAAAGGTCTCGGCGTCCGGGCGCAGTGCAATCATGTGCGCAATTTCGCGTTTCAGGTCGCGAACCGACAGTTTAAGCTCGGCGCTCCAGAAATCCAGGCAGTACCAATTGAGCGTGCCCGCATTGTTTTCGAACAGCGGCTTTAACTCCAGCCAGGCCATGGCGAAACTGACGCCATGTAGCTCGGCATAACGCTGCGGCAGGTGTTGCATCCAGAAGTGTTCGTCGTAATGCAGGTCGAGCAACGTGCCGTCCATATCCAGCAGGACGGTATCGATTTCGCTCCAGGGCATGGAAAGCATTCAGGCCTCGTCAGGGGTTGAGAGCGGGTAAGCATATCCGACACAGACATCGGGAAAAGCTCGGTATAGTACCTCGTTCATGTAAAGGAGCCTGTCATGCGTCAGAAACCTACCGTACTTGCCCGTGCAATTGTCGCCAGTAGTCGTCTGTTCCGCGTTGAAGAGCTGCAACTGCGCTTTGCCAATGGCGTCGAGCGGACCTACGAGCGTCTGGCCAGCCGGGGGACGGGGCCCGGCGCGGTGATGATCGTGGCCATGCTCGATGCCGACCACGCGGTATTGATCGAAGAATATTGCGGTGGTACCGATGCCTACGAGCTGTCCCTGCCCAAGGGGCTGATCGAGCCCGGCGAAGACGTGCTGGCGGCCGCCAACCGTGAACTCAAGGAGGAGGCCGGTTTCGGTGCGCGTGAGCTGGAACTGTTGACCGAGCTGTCGCTGTCCCCCGGCTACATGAGTCAGAAAATTCAGGTGGTGCTGGCCACCGACCTGTACGAAGAGCGGCTGGAGGGCGACGAGCCCGAGCCAATCCGGGTCGACCGGATCAACCTGCGCGAGCTGTCGAGTCTTGCGCAGAATGCTCAGTTCAGTGAAGGCAGGGCGCTTGCGGCGCTGTACCTGACCCGTGACCTGCTAACCCAGCGTGGATTGTTCCAGCCATGACCGATTCGTTACAAAACCTGCCACATCCGCTGCTCGCCCCGGTGATTGAACTGGTCCGCCTGGCGGGCGAGGTGATCCTGCCGTTCTGGCGAGCCAATGTCACCGTCACCACCAAGACCGACGACTCGCCAGTGACCGCCGCCGACCTGGCAGCCCATCAGGTTTTGGTCGAGGGTTTGCAGGCGCTTGATCCAGGCATTCATGTGCTCTCTGAAGAAGACGCCGACATCCCGTTCAGCGAGCGGGCGAAATGGGAGCGCTGGTGGCTGGTCGATCCGCTGGATGGTACCAAGGAGTTTATCTCCGGCAGTGAGGAGTTCACCGTCAACGTCGCGCTGATTGAGCACGGTCGTGTGGTGTTCGGTGTGGTGTCGATGCCCACCAACAACCGTTGTTACTTCGGCGGTGCAGGGCTGGGTGCCTGGCGCAGCGATGACATCGACCACCTCCAGCCGATTGCCGTGCGCACTCAGCCGGGCGAAGGGCAGACCTTTACCGTAGTCGCCAGCCGCCGTCATTCCAGTCCGGAGCAGGAGCATTTGCTGGCTGGCCTGTCGAGCGGGCTTGGGCCTTTGCAGCTGACCAATATCGGCAGCTCATTGAAATTCTGCCTGCTGGCCGAAGGTGCTGCCGATTGCTACCCGCGACTGGCCCCGACTTCGCAATGGGACACCGCTGCGGCGCAAGGCGTGCTTGAAGGCGCTGGCGGCGAAGTGCTGCAACTGGACGGCAAACCGTTCAGCTACCCGGCACGCGAATCGCTGCTCAACCCGTTCTTCCTGGCATTGCCTGCCAACGCCGAATGGCGCGACAAACTGCTGGTGCTTGCGCAGTCCTGAGGCCGGCTTCAAGGCCTCTGCCCGGCGAGCGTAGAAGCGAACCGGGCGACGCTCCGCTTGCTCGCGAAGGCGATTGTTCAAGCGATGAATTTTCATAGATTGCACCGGCCTCTTCGCGAGCAAGCTCGCTCCCACAGGTCTGCGTACAGTGCATCCAATGCGTGCAGCCTCACTGGCGCAACACGAACTGCCCGACAAAGCGCACGGCCTGTTCTTCGCTTGATACAAGTATGCAGGGTCAAGCGCGTTTTTGTGGGAGCGAGCTTGCTCGCGAAGGCGATTGTTCAAGCGATGAGTTTTTGCGGATTGCACCGGCCTCTTCGCGAACAAGTTCGCTCCCACAGGTCTGCGTCAGTGCATCCACTGCGCGCAGCTTCACCGGTGCAATACAAACTGCCCGACAAAACGAACAGCCTGTTCTTCGCTGTCCTGCGCGGTAATGCTGGTGTGCAGGGTCATGCGGGCGCGGCCTCGGCGTTGGTAGGTGGTGATGAACTTGTCCCACAGCGCCAGCTCTGGCGCCTCACAGCGGGCGATGGCGTCGGTGCGTACCGGCAGTGGATAACTGATCTGCCCGTCCTGAATCACAATATGCCCATCGCTGATCCCGGCCTCGCGTAGCCGCAGGTGCAGCCAGCCCCAGCCCGCCAGCACTGCGCCGCAATACAGGCTGCCGCCGAACAGCGTGTTCTTGTGATTGACGTTGGGTGCCAGTGGCAGGTGCAGGCGCAGTGTCTGGTTGTGCCAGTCAATCACGCGCATGCCCATTTCGCGGGTCAGCGGAATGTCGTGGTGCAGCACCTGCTCAAGTTCGCGGGCTGCGTCATGTTCAGGCTCAATCGTTGTCATCGGAAGCTCCGCTGCTGTCGCCAAACGTCAGGCCGTGTTTACGCAGTTTGTCGTGCAGGGTTTTGCGCGGCACACCCAGCGCTTCCGCCAGGCTGCGAACCGAGCTGTGCGGGCGAGCCAGCTCGGCGGCGATCAAGGCCCGTTCGAAGCTTTCCACCTGATCACTCAACCCGCCGCCCGGCGGTGGCGCCTGCTCTGCATCGCCGCCCTCCAGCTCCAGCTCGAGACCCAGCGCAAAGCGTTCGGCGGCGTTTTGCAGTTCCCGGACGTTGCCCGGCCAGTTATGACGCAGCAACAGCGCGCGCTGGCCGGGCTTGAGTTCGTGCTTGGGAATGCCGTGGCGCATGCTCGCAGCATCAGCGTAATGCTCGAACAGCATCAGCGCGTCTTCGCCACGTTCGCGCAACGGCGGGATACGCAGCGAGGCCACGTTCAACCGGTAATACAAGTCCGCCCGGAAGCGGCCCTGATCAGCCGCCTGCCGCAGGTCCTCCTTGGTCGCCGCGATGATGCGGATATCCAGCGGGATCTGCTGATTGCTGCCCATTCGCTCGACCACGCGTTCCTGCAACAGGCGCAGCAGTTTGACCTGGACATCCAGGCTCATGCTTTCAATTTCATCAAGGAACAGCGTGCCGCCGTTGGCAAACTCGAACTTGCCGATACGTCGCTTCTGCGCGCCGGTAAAGGCACCGGGTTCATGGCCGAACAACTCGCTTTCCACCACCGATTCAGCCAGCGCGCCGGCGTTGATCGCCACGAACGGGCCGCTGCGACGGTTGGACAGATCGTGCAGAGCGCGCGCCACCACTTCTTTGCCCGCACCAGTTTCGCCGAGGATCAACACATCAGCGCGAGTCCCGGCCAAGGCTCCGATCTGTTCACGCAGACGCAGGATCGACGGTGACTGACCGATCAGCCGTGTGCTCAATTGCTGGCGATCGCTCAGGGCCAGGCGCAGGCTGCGGTTATCCAGTACCAGACGGCGCAGCGCCAGAGCCCGGCGCACGCTGTCGAGCATGGCATCGCTGGCGAAGGGCTTTTCCAGAAAATCATAGGCTCCGGCGCGCATGGCTTTGACCGCCAGCGGCACATCGCCGTGACCGGTGATCAGCAGCACTGGAAGGTCGGGGTCCTGCGCGTGAAGCTGGTCGAGCAGTTCCAGGCCATCCATACCCTGCATGCGGATATCGCTGACCACCACGCCAGGCCAGTCGCGGCCGATGCGTTCGGCCAGCCCGGTTGCCTCGGACAGCGACAGAACGTTCAGTCCAGCCAGGTCCAGCGTCTGGCGAAGTGCCTGACGCAGGTGCGAGTCGTCGTCGATCAGCACCACCTGAATCTGGCTGTCGATGGCTGTGTCCGAACTCATGCGGAAAGGTCCTCTGGCGGTTGAAGATTGGCTCCGGAAGCGCCGGCACGCAGGCGCAGGGTAAGCACTGCGCCGCCGCTCGGATGGTTGGCGAACAGCAATTCGCCACCCAGCGCGCGCATCAGCGTATCGCAGATGGCCAGACCCAGGCCAAGGCCCTGGGTACGGGTCTTGGTCGTGAAGAATGGCTCGCGGGCCCGCGCCAGTGCTTCCTGAGAAAATCCGGGGCCGTTGTCACGAATGTACAGATTGACGCCCTCGGCAGTTTGCTCGGCACTTATCCACAGCCTGCGCGGCGGGCCTTTTTCGGTGAGTGCGTCCAGCGCGTTGGCGATCAGATTGCCGAGCACCTGACGCAGACGGGTTTCACCGGCCTGTACCCACAGCGTTGCGTCCGGCAGGTCTCGGATCAGCTCGACTTCCATGGCGCGCCGCCGCTTGGCCAGCAACGCCAGCGCATCGTCCAGCGCCGGTTGTAGCGCCACGCTTTCAGGGGCGTGCCGGTCTCGGCGGGCGAACGCGCGCAAGTGAGCAATGATCGAGGCCATGCGCCCGGTCAGCTCGCTGATCAGCTTGAGGTTGCCGCGTGCGTCTTCGGTGCGCTGATGATCAAGCAGCACTTCGGCGTTTTCGGCGTAACTGCGGATGGCGGCCAAGGGCTGATTCAATTCGTGGCTGATGCTCGCTGACATGGTGCCCAGCGCGGTCAGCTTGCTGGTCTGCACCAGTTCGTCCTGAGCCTGCACCAGTTCCTGCTGCGCCTGTTCGCGCTCCAGCACTTCCTGGCGCAGACGACTGTTGAGCCCTTCCAGATCGCTGGTGCGCTCGATAACCCGCATTTCCAGCTCGCGACGTGCCTTGGCTTCGAAGGCGATTCGGTCCAGATAATGACGGCGACGCTGCATCATCAGCCCCAGCAACAACATCAGCACCAGAAGCGCTGCGCCGCCAATCGCCACCACCGTGCGTACCTGGCGGTCGACAAGGGCGCGAGGCGCGAGAATGTTCACGTTCCAGCCGGTTTCTTCGATGGCCTGGGTCTGGGTCAGCCAGGCGTGCTCATCAATCCTCAGAGGCCGCGGATCGCGGGTCGGGTAGGACTGGATCGCGACAATGGCCTTTTTCTCGTCATCGGTCAGGTCGCGGGTCGCCCGAAAGCGCCACTCCGGGTTGGAGGTCAGGATTACCACGCCGTTCTGATCGGTCAGCAGCAGTTGCTCGGGCGTCTTGCCCCACAGTGTTTCGGTGTGGTCCAGGTCGACCTTGATCACCAGCACGCCGATCACCCGATCACCGTCGCGCACCGGGCCTGCGAAGAAGTAGCCACGCTTGGCCGACGTGGTGCCAAGGCCGAAGAAGCGCCCGGTTCTGCCTGCCAGCGCATCGATGAAATAGGGTCTGAAGGAAAAGTTTCGGCCGATGAAGCTGTCCTTCTGCTCCGAGTTCGAAGCGGCCAGGGTCAGGCCGTTGGCGTCCATCAGGTACATGACGTCGGCACCGGTCTGGCGCGTTATCTCGCTGAGCAGACGATTGGCGTTTTTCAGGGTGGTGACGTCGCTCGGTGCGGCCAGTGCGCCGCGCAAGGCGGGCAGGTCGCCGAGAATCTGCGGCAGGGTTTCATAACGGTGCAGGGTGCCGAGCAGGTTGGCGACGTACAGGTCCAGGGTCTGGCGGTTCTGGTTGGCCAGCACGCTGCGGTAATAACGTTCGGCCAGATGCTCCAGCGGCCACAGCAGCGGTGCCAGGCACAGTGCCAGAAGGGCAAGGCTGCGCCAGCGAGGGCGGGGCGGCAGAGCAGCAGAAGTCATGGTCATCGATTGGCCGTCGCCGAAGGGTTGGCGATGCCTGCCGGCGACAAGGCCGGTACAGGCAACAGAAACACCCGGTCGATCCTGACGTGGGCATCAGGCGCGTATTATGCCCGCCGCCGACTCGTCAGGCACCCGGACATTGCGCCGGGTGGCCTGTGATCATGTGTTCAGGGAAACAGATCGGCTTCTTTCAGGCGTTTGCCTTGCTGGTCTTTGGCCGACAGATTGGGCTGGCCGTCGAATTGCCAGTCGATGGCCAGGTCCGGGTCGTTCCAGGCGATGCAACGCTCAGCTGACGGCGTGTAGTAGTCGGTGGTCTTGTAGAGAAACTCGGCATGCTCGCTGAGTACTACGAAGCCATGCGCAAAACCTTCCGGCACCCACAGCTGCCTGGCGTTTTCAGCGGACAGCTCGACGCCGACCCACTGACCGAAGTTCGGCGAACTGCGGCGAATGTCCACGGCCACATCCAGTACCTTGCCAACGGTGACGCGCACCAGTTTGCCCTGGGCGTTTTCGATCTGGTAATGCAGGCCGCGCAGCACGCCTTGCTGCGAACGCGAGTGGTTGTCCTGCACGAACTCACGGGTCAGGCCAGTAGCAGCCTGAAAAGCCCTGGCGTTGAAGCTTTCATAGAAGAAGCCTCGTTCATCACCGAATACCTTGGGTTCCAGAATCAGGACTTCCGGTAATTTTGTCGCTACTACGTTCACGTGGCTTCCCCTGCAATCTTCAATAAATGGTGGCAGCTCGACAGTCTGCACTCACGCGCGTCTGCCGAAAAGTAGGGTGATCAGGCAATCAGGTCCTTTGGGTCGGTGAAACCCAGTCGTTCGCCCTGATAACTGCCGTCCTGAACCCTGCGGCACCAGTCCAGGTTGTCCAGATACCACTGCACCGTCTTGCGCAGCCCGGACTCGAAGGTCTCTTCGGGCGTCCAGCCCAGGTCGTTGTCGATTTTGCTGGCATCAATGGCATAGCGCTGGTCGTGGCCCGGACGGTCAACCACGTAGGTGACCAGGTCGCTGTATTGCGCGATGCCCGCCGGGTGCTGCGGGGCCAGCTCATCGAGCAGCGCACAGATACCGCGGACGACGTCGATGTTTTTCTGCTCGTTATGACCGCCGATGTTGTACGTCTCGCCGACTTTGCCTTCGGTCACGACCTTGAGCAGTGCTCGTGCGTGATCCTCGACATACAGCCAGTCGCGCACTTGCAGGCCATTGCCGTACACCGGCAGCGGCTTGCCCGCCAGGGCGTTGAGAATCACCAGCGGGATGAGCTTTTCGGGAAAGTGGAACGGCCCGTAGTTGTTGGAACAGTTGGTTACCACGACAGGCAGGCCGTAGGTGCGATGCCAGGCGCGCACCAGATGATCCGACGCCGCCTTGCTCGCCGAGTAGGGCGAGCTGGGCGCATAGGGCGTGGTTTCGGTAAACAGATCATCGACGCCGTGCAGGTCGCCATACACCTCATCAGTGGAGATATGGTGAAAACGGAACGCCTGACGTTCAGCTTCCGGCAGTTTCAGCCAGTAAGCGCGCGTGGCTTCCAGCAGGCTGTAGGTGCCGACGATGTTGGTCTGGATAAACTCGGCCGGGCCATCAATGGAACGGTCGACGTGGGACTCGGCCGCCAGGTGCATGATCGCCTGTGGTGCAAACCGCTCCAGCACCGCGCTGACGCTGGCCTGATCGCAGATATCGGCCTGAACGAACTCATAGCGCGTGTCGGTCGCAATTGACTGCAGCGATTCAAGATTGCCCGCGTAGGTCAGTTTGTCGAAGTTCAGCACTTCGTGTTCGGTGTTGTTTATCAGGTGGCGGATCAGTGCAGAACCAATGAAACCTGCGCCCCCGGTAACGAGTATTCGCATTAACTGACCTTCTTGTGTGTTTTGACGTAATAGCAGCATAGCGCTTGAGCGCATATGGCGAGATAAGGCCATTAAACCCGAGCAGGCGGTTGAATAAAACTCTGGCGGGCTTCCAACACTGAAGTACTCGTGCTGAGGGGGAGTGCAGAGCAATCCCCCGTCAATGCCCTTATAGTTGCGCGACTGCCCATGACGCCTTGCTCGTCGAGCCCGGGCCTTCCAACAAGATCGAGGTTCTCCATGCCGCTTGCCACGCTCATCCGCCGGTCCAGTTTGCCTTGTCCCGAGGTGAGCGTGGATCAGGCGCTGCAATTGCTCGCGCAGCATTACGGCTTGAGCGGCACGCTGAAAGCGCTGGGCAGCCAGCAGGATCGCAACTTTCTGCTTGAAACCGACACGCGGCGTTATGTGCTGAAAATCTGCCACGGGGCCTATTCGAGCACTGAACTGAACGCCCAGCACGCGGCGCTGCAACACCTGAGCAGCCACAGCGCCGTTGGCGTGCCTGGCGTGGTTGGTGCCAATCACGGCGGGCAATTGTTATCCATCAGGATCGACGGGCAGGCGGTGCACGTGCGCTTGCTTGAATTCATTGATGGGCAGTCACTGGGGCACGCCGGGCATCTGGGCCATGAGGTGGTGGTCGGGTTGGGCGAACTGTGTGCCCGTGTAGACCTGGCACTGGCAGGCTTCGAGCATCCCGGCCTGGAGCGCATTCTGCAATGGGATCCGCGCCACGCTCATGCGCTGATCAAGCACCTGCTGCCGGTGATCAAGGACGCCGACGCTCGCGCCTGTGTCATCGAGGCTGGTGAACAGGCTCATCGTCGTTTGTTGCCATTGATAGCAGCGCTGCCGATACAGGCGGTGCATCTGGACATCACCGAGCACAACGTGGTCTGGCTGCGTGATGCACAGCGCCAATGGCAATTGCAGGGGTTGATCGACTTCGGCGATCTGGTCAGCACCTGGCGAGTGGCCGACCTGTCGGTGACCTGCGCGGCGCTGCTGCACCATGCCGACGGCGACCCGCTGTACATCCTGCCAGCCATTCGCGCCTACCACGCCCTCAATCCGCTGAAGATCGAAGAATTGCAGGCGCTCTGGCCGCTGATCGTCGCTCGATCCGCAGTGCTGGTGCTCAGCAGCGAACAGCAGGCCAGCATCGAGCCGGACAACGCGTACATCCAGGCCAACCTTGCCGGGGAATGGAACATCTTCGACGTTGCCACTTCGGTGCCGATAGCGCTGATGGAAGCGGCGATTCTGCAGGCCGTGGGTGTGGAATTTTCGCCTGCCGGACAGCCCGCTTACCAGCCGATGCTGCCCGCTCTACAAGGGCTCAAGCCGACAGTGGTGGATCTGGGTGTGCTCAGTGAGCACTTTGTGGCAGGCAACTGGGAGCAAAGTGGCATTGATGAATACCTGCTCTCCCAGGCTGCGGGTGACGATGGCCTGGCAGCCAGCCGCTTTGGGGAATACCGTCTGTCGCGCACCTTGCCTGACAGCGCGAAGGAGCCCGAAACTTTCGCCCTGCACGTTGAATTGCATGTGCCCGCCGAAACGGCGCTGCATGCACCGTTCAACGGCACTCTGCGGTTGACCGCGGATGCTTCATTGCTGCTGGTCGGCGAGGGCATAAGTTTGAAGCTGTGGGGCGTGCTGCCGGATGCTTCACTGGCTGATCAAGTGTCAGCAGGCGCGCTGATCGGGCAGGGCGGTGGTTCGCTGTTGCTGCAACTGTGCACCACGGCAGACCTCAGCCCGCCGCTGTTCACCACACCTGCCTGGGCGGCAGCCTGGCGCACCGTGTGCCCGTCGCCGTCTACCTTGCTCGGTTTTGATTGTGACGCTCCAGCGCTCGCAGACGCCGCGCAATTGCTGGCGCGGCGTGATGCCAGCTTCGCCCGCTCGCAAAAACACTACTATCAGGCTCCGCCGCAGATCGAGCGTGGCTGGCGCAATCACCTGATCGACATGCAGGGCCGTTCCTATCTGGACATGCTCAATAACGTCGCGGTCCTCGGCCACGGCCACCCGCGCATGGCCCATGAAGCGGCTCGTCAGTGGTCGCTGCTCAACACCAACTCGCGCTTTCACTACGCGGCAATTGCCGAGTTCTCTGAGCGTTTGCTCAAGCTGGCACCCAAGGGCATGGACCGCGTGTTTCTGGTCAACAGCGGCACCGAGGCCAACGACCTGGCAATCAGGCTGGCCTGGGCCTACAGCGGCGGACGCGACATGCTGAGTGTGCTGGAGGCGTATCACGGCTGGTCGGTGGCGACCGACGCCATTTCCACCTCGATTGCCGACAACCCGCAGGCACTCAGCACCCGCCCGGAATGGGTGCATCCGGTCACCGCTCCCAATACCTATCGCGGGCCGTTTCGTGGCGCTGACAGTGCGCCGGAGTACGTGCGCAGTATCGATCAGGTACTCGTCACGCTGGCAGAGCAGCAACGGCAGGTGGCGGGCTTCATCTGCGAGTCGGTGTATGGCAATGCGGGCGGCATTTCCTTGCCTGCCGGCTACCTGCAACAGGTGTATCAGAAGATTCGCGCTGCGGGTGGTGTATGCATTGCCGATGAGGTGCAGGTGGGTTATGGCCGTCTGGGTCATTACTTTTGGGGCTTCGAAGAGCAGGGCGTGGTGCCGGATATCATCAGCATGGCCAAGGGCATGGGCAACGGCCATCCGTTGGGCGCGGTCATCACCCGCCGTGAGATCGCCGAGGCGCTGGAGGCCGAGGGCTATTTCTTCTCCTCATCCGGTGGCAGCCCGGTCAGTTGCCGGATCGGCATGGCAGTGCTGGACGTCATGGAGGAAGAAAGGCTCTGGGACAATGCCCGGCTCGTGGGCGATCACTTCAAGGCGCGCCTGCAGGCTCTGGCCGATAAACATCCGCTGGTGGGCGCGGTGCATGGCATGGGGTTTTATCTGGGCATGGAACTGGTCCGCGACCGCCAGACCCTGGAACCTGCCACAGAAGAAACCGCGCAGCTTTGCGAGCGCCTGCGTGAACTGGGCATCTTTATGCAGCCGACCGGCGACTACCTGAACATCCTCAAAATCAAACCCCCGATGTGCACCACCCGGCAAAGCGTGGATTTTTTCGTCGATAACGTATCGAAGGTGCTCCACGAACTGGAATAGAGGACGCAGAGCGTCCAGAACGGCATACCCACGCGGAGCATGGGTACGATAGGTGGCGCCTGGGCACCCATCGTTCCGCACGCTCCAGCGGGGGAATGGGCACGATAGGTGGCGCCTGGGGGCCCATCGTTCCGCACGCACCAGCGGGGGAATGGCCACGATAGGTGGTGCCCGGGCACCCATCGTTCCGCACGCTCCAGCGTGGGAATGCCGTTCGTGACGCTCCGCGTCACACCCAGCTTGGGGAATGGGCACTGTGATGAATTTTAAGTCGATTAATATCGGCTAAAATAACAAAATATAGTGAAAGAACCAAAATTTTAGCTTTTAATACCGATTTATATCCGCTATAAATGCATTCATAATCGTCATCGCCTGTCTGCTATGGTGATAAGTCCTTGCATCCGCCCCTGGAGATATTTTCATGAGCCGTATCGTTTCTGTCGCTGCTACCCAGATGGCCTGTTCCTGGGATCTGGAAGCCAACATCGAGACCGCTGAAAAGCTGGTGCGTGAAGCTGCCGCCAAGGGCGCACAGATCATCCTGATTCAGGAACTGTTTGAAACCCCGTACTTCTGCCAGAAGCCGAACCCGGACTATCTGCAGTTGGCGACTACTATCGAATCCAACGTCGCAATCAAGCATTTCCAGAAGCTCGCCAAAGAGCTGCAAGTTGTACTGCCGATCAGCTTCTTCGAGCTGGCCGGCCGTGCACGTTTCAATACCATTGCGATCATCGACGCAGACGGCACCAACTTGGGCATCTACCGCAAGAGCCACATCCCGGACGGCCCCGGCTACCACGAAAAGTACTACTTCAACCCGGGCGACACCGGCTTCAAGGTCTGGCAGACCCGCTACGCGAAAATCGGCGTTGGCATCTGCTGGGACCAGTGGTTCCCGGAGTGCGCACGCAGCATGGCGTTGCAGGGCGCAGAAATTCTGTTCTACCCGACCGCCATCGGCAGCGAGCCACACGACAAAACCATCAGCTCGCGCGATCACTGGCAGCGCGTGCAGCAAGGCCATGCCGGCGCGAACCTGATGCCGCTGATCGCCAGCAACCGTATCGGCAACGAAGAGCAGGATGGCTACGACATCACCTTCTACGGCTCGTCGTTCATCGCCAACCAGTTCGGTGAAAAAGTCGCCGAGCTCAACGAAACCGAAGAAGGCGTGCTGGTCCATAGCTTCGACCTGGATGAGCTGGAGCACATCCGTAGCGCGTGGGGTACGTTCCGTGATCGCCGCCCTAACCTGTACGGCGCGGTGAAGACCCTCGACGGTTCGCTGGAGTCCTGATCGCCATGACCACGCTCAATAGCACGCCACGCGCCGACGGTTTCCACATGCCGGCCGAATGGGCACCGCAAACCCAGGTCTGGATGGTCTGGCCCGAGCGCCCGGACAACTGGCGCCTGGGCGGCAAGCCCGCCCAGGCCGCCCACGTTGCGGTCGCCAAGGCCATCGCCCGCTTTGAGCCGGTTACCGTGGCCGTGTCTGCCGCGCAGTACGACAACGCTCGTGCGCGGTTGGACATGCCGAACATCCGGGTTGTGGAAATGAGCAGCAACGACGCCTGGGTGCGCGATAGCGGCCCGACGTTCGTCATCAACGACCGTGGCGAAGTGCGCGGTGTGAACTGGGAATTCAATGCCTGGGGTGGCTTCGACGGCGGGTTGTATGCGCCGTGGAACCTGGACTCTCAGCTGGGCAGCAAGGTACTGGAAATCGAGCGCTGCCCGCGTTACGTCACCGAAGGCTTCGTGCTGGAAGGCGGCTCGATTCACGTCGACGGCGAAGGCACGCTGATTACCACCGAAGAGTGCCTGCTCAATCGCAACCGCAACCCGCACCTGACCCGCGAACAGATCGAAGCAATCCTCGGTGATTATCTGGCTGTGGATAAAGTTGTCTGGCTGCCAGATGGTCTGTTCAACGATGAAACCAATGGGCATGTGGATAACTTCTGTTGCTACATTCGTCCGGGTGAGGTGTTACTGGCCTGGACCGATGATCCCGAAGACCCCAACTATTCACGTTGTCATGCGGCGCTGGGTATTTTGGAAAACACACTGGATGCAAAGGGGCGCGCGTTTATCGTTCATAAAATGCCGATTCCCGGACCATTGTTCGCCACAGAAGAAGAATGTGCAGGCGTCGATCAGGTGCACGGCAGTCAGGAACGCAACCCTTCAGTGCGTTTGGCCGGGTCCTATGTGAACTTCCTGATCGTCAATGGCGGCATCATTGCGCCGAGTTTCGACGATCCGATGGACGAAAAGGCCCGTGAGCTCCTGCAAACACTGTTTCCAGAGCACGAAGTGGTGATGGCACCTGGCCGCGAATTACTGCTCGGTGGCGGCAATATTCACTGCCTGACGCAGCAGCAACCGGCCCCTCACAAGGCCTAGTTAGAAATAACTAGTAACATCCGATAAGGGGCAACTGGTCCCGTTCTTGCTGTATCAAGCCCATCACCCGATGGGCTTTTTGTTTTTACCTGTCGAGTAACATCCTGTAACAGATGCGCAGAGCGCTACCTCTGAAGCAGGTTGGTAAACGTTCGTTTTCTTAGCTTGACTGTCATATGGCGTGATTAGATTTAGCCCCTCATGAAATCAAGAGGTTTTCGTTATGAACGCAGGTATGAACCAGCAGCGTGCTCGTGGTTTTTCTGCTTCTCTCAGTAACGAGGCCCGCCAGCTAGTGGCGGATTGGTTAAGGACGACCAGGCCCGCGAAATCCAGACCGGATGTTCGCGCAATGTTGTTACAGCGTTACCCGGCAGGCCTGTTCAACGAGGCCGAGCTCGAAGCGTTGCTCCGCGTGTTGACCGAGCGTGTTGATTGCTCCAGCAAACTTGGCTGAGCCGCTCTAGGCCGGCCATCTGCGTGTTTGACACCCCCATGCGTCGGGACTAGGATTCGCGTCCCACCGTCTGCGGCTCAATCCTGTACGTGCATCAGCAGTCCACTGCGATGAATTCGTGTCGCCTTCTATACTGCTTGTTCAGAGGCTGGAGGCCCCGATAGCCATTGGCTGTCGCTGCAGCGCGTGTCAATTCGCAGAAAAGGAAGACAAGATGCTTAACAAACGTATGGGCATGCTCGCTTTGGGCATCATCAGCGCCAGTCAGGCCATGGCCGAAGGGCAGGCAGACTCAAAGGGTTTCGTCGAAGACAGCAGGCTGATCGTCAATCTGCGTAACGCCTACATCAATCGCGACTACAAGAACGACCGTGAAGACAAGTCCGAATGGGGCCAGGCTTTCATGGGCAACTTCGCGTCCGGTTTCACTCAGGGCACTGTGGGCGTCGGCGTTGATGCCTTTGCCCTGTACGGCATCCGTCTGGATGGCGGCAAGGGTCGCAGCGGCAATGGCGGCATCGACTTTTTCAAGCAAGGTGACAGCGGCGCTGCTGCCGATGACCTGTCCCGTGCAGGTGCGGCGGTAAAGGCCCGTATCTCCAATACTGTTATCAAGTACGGCGACCAGATGCCTCAGTTGCCGGTGCTCAGTTATGACAATTCCCGTCTGCTGCCGGAAAGCTACACCGGCACCATGATCACCTCCAAAGAGATCGACGGGCTTGAAGTGGTTGCCGGGCGTTTCACCCAGGAGGCGCGTAAAAGTGCTGAGGGTCGCGACAGCGGTGATCTGAAAAGCATCAACGTCTACGGTGCCAGCTACAAGTTCACCGATGCATTCAGTGCAGCTTTCTACGCCTCCGACAACGAAGACGTGCTCAAGAAGCAGTACGTCAACCTGAACTACGTCTTTGCTCTGCCGCAAGATCAGTCGCTGACCTTCGACTTCAACGGCTACAAGACCAAGCTGGACAAGGACTTCACCACCAGCGATGCGCGTGACAACAAAATCTGGAGCCTGGCCGCGACCTGGGCTGTGGGCATCCACTCCTTCACCCTCGCACACCAGCGCAGCACCGGCGACATGGGCTACGCCTACGGTGGCTATCGCAACGATGGCGGCTTTGGTGATGGCGGCAACACCATCTACCTCGCCAACTCCTACTGGTCCGACTTCAACGGCAAGGACGAGCGCTCCTGGCAGGCTGCCTACGGCGTCGACCTGTCCGGCCTGGTCCTGCCCGGTCTGAGCTACAAAGCGGCTTATGTACGCGGCGACAATATCGACGACGGCACGCCTGGAAGCGGCGATGGCACCGAACGCGAGATCTTCAGTCAGCTGACCTACGTGGTTCAGAGCGGCCCGGCCAAGGACCTCTCGATCCGCCTGCGCAACTCATTCCTGCGTGTCTCGGATGATGCGTTGGCGTACAACAGCGAAGGCAACGAGACGCGTATCTTCGTCGACTACCCGATCAACGTTTTTTGATGTGAGGGAGGCGGCCTGGCAAAAAAGGCCGCCTCAATCCGCAATCAACTGCACAAACACCGCGAAGCCGCCGAGGAATATCCAGAAAAAGCTGAACAGCCAAGGACTGCGCTTGGAGAACAGCAAGGACTTTTTCGGCCCTGTTTCGCTGGATTCCCAGTCGCTGAACAGCGGTGAGTCGTCATAGGTCAGCCCGATGACGGGCTCGCTGAGCAGCAACTGAGACTGTTTGTGATGCCAGTGCTGGATGATGTCGCAAGCCGCCCGAATCCCCGGCCAGGCGAACAGCGTGCTGAGCAGCCCCAGCAAGGCCAGCATCGGCGGCACCACCAGCGTGAACATCGCGCCCCATTCAGTGTTCATGTTCGCCATGGACGACGCGTAAGCAATCACCAGAAACGACTGTGCTGATAAATAGGCGTTGGTGCGGTTGGACAGATTGGTGGTTTCGTAATGAATTTCGCGTCGATAGAAATCCAGTCGTTCCTTGGGCGAGCCAAACAATTTGACCTGCTGCTCATCCACCACGCTTTGGGGTGTCTGATCCGTAATGATTCTGGGCACTGGCGTTACCGATTTGTAAAAGATGCTGGATAGACTCCCTTGTGCATCAAGCAGTTCGACTTAATCCCCGGCATACGGGACCGTTCATCCTGTGAGCACTGTTCGACGGAGAGGGACATAGTCATGACTAACACCCCCACGCTGTACACAGACCGCCTACTGCTGACGCCCCTCAAGCTAGAGGATGCGCCAGCTGTCCAGCAGCGTTTCCCGCTATGGGAAATCGTGCAGTACCTGAACAACCGCGTCCCCTGGCCTTACCCTGAGGACGGTGCGCTGCACTACATTCAGGACGTTGCGCTGCCAGCCATCGCAAGCGGCACCGAGTGGCACTGGATGATCCGCCTGCACAGCGCGCCCCAGGAGATCATCGGCAGCATTACCCTCATGACCCACCGCGGCAACAACCGCGGCTTCTGGCTACACCCGGACTGGCAAGGCAATGGCTACATGAAAGACGCCTGCCGTGTGGTCAATCGACAGTGGTTCGAAGTAATGGGCATGCCCGTGATGCAGGTACCCAAAGCCGCCCCGAATGAGGCCTCGCGGCGTATTTCGATCAACGAAGGCATGCGCATAGTGAGCACGCACGAGGGTGAGTTCGTCAGCGGGCGGTTCGAAGTGGAAGTCTGGGAGATGACGCGGGAGGAGTGGTCGGTGCGGGGGCTGTAAACAGCCACTTCGAACATCTGACGTAGAGGCCGACCGGGCACTAATCTGTTGCCCAAAACCACGAGCCCAGTGATATTCCCGATAAACAGAGGGCGACCCGAATGCCGTTGACCCGCAAGACCGAGCCCGACATTACCCTGGTAATGGTCCAACCCGAAGACTTCGAAACCTTGGTGGCCATACGTATCGAAGCCATGCGCGAAAGCCTCGAGCGCGTTGGTCGGTTCGACCCGGTGCGCGCCCGAGAGCGTTTTCGTGAAGGGTTTTCTGCGCCATGCACACACTACATCCAGGTAGACGGCAGTAAGGTCGGCTTTATGGTCGTCAAACCGACCAGCGATGGCCTGTTGCTGGATCACCTATACATCAAGCCCGCCTTTCAAGGGCAGGGCATTGGTGCTGCCGTGCTTCGGCAGGTGTTCGCACAAGCAGACGCAACCGCCTCGACAGTACGGGTAGGCGCCTTGAAAGACAGCGACTCAAACCGCTTCTACATTCGCCACGGTTTTCAGCTCGTTGAGAGCGGCGAGTTCGACAACTACTACCTCCGCCCGCAACGTCTGCCGATGTGCTGACGGGTTGGAATATTAATCCGCAGTTGTCACGTTTTTGGCTGTACGCGCAGCTCGAGCTGATCAGCGAGAGCGTAGGGATCTAAATGATCTTTACAGCTGCTTGCAAAAATGGCCACTTTGCCTCACTGTAAATACAAATGTCATTACACTGGAGGATGCCCACATGGCGTCTATCAACGTTCGTATCGACGACGATCTCAAAGCGCGTGCTTACCTCGAGCTGGAAAAGCTTGGCGTCACCCCCTCGGAGTTGCTGCGCCAAACCCTGCAGTACGTAGCTGAGCGTGGTCAGCTACCCTTCAAGACGGTTCTGATGACAGAGGAAGACGAAGCGCTGTTGGCAACTGTGCGTGAGCGCCTTGCAACTCCGCAGCGGGTCAAGATTTCACTGGATGACCTATAACCTCGAACTCGATGCGCGGGCTCTAAAGGAATGGCACAAATTAGGAGATACCGTGCGTCAGCAGCTCAAGAAAAAGCTGGCTACGATTCTGGTTGCTCCGCGTGTTGAAGCCAATCGTCTGCATGCATTGCCTGACTGCTACAAAATCAAACTGCGCAGTAGCGGCTATCGGCTGGTTTATCAGGTTATTGACCAAGAGGTTGTGGTCTTCGTGGTTGCGGTAGACAAGCGTGAATGTCCGCCCGCAACGGCTGACGAGTCGCTGACTGGTGTTGATCAACCCTCAGTGGCGGCCTTTTTGGCCGCACGTGCAGCGAGCATCGCCGCTTCCGTTTCCTGGGTGTGCAGCTCACCTTTGTACGCCAGTTGATTGAAGAACATGCCGTCGATCTGATCTTTCGATGGCGTCGACGTCTTGGGAATAAACAACGCGCCCAGATCCAGCGAGCTGGCGAAGTTCTCCTTGGTCAGGTTGTACCGTCCCAGATAACTGCCGCTCCACGGTGAATCGGCATCGACCATATCGATAGCCGTCTCCCGGTAGGTGGCGGCTGCAGCTTTCAGCCCACTGGACGCATTCAGCAGCGTGTTTAATTGCTGAGTGTCCGCATCGCTCAACTCACCGGAACTGTTGGTCGCCTTCAGATTGCCGTTTGCCTCAATCGTGAAGCCAAACTTCTTGCTTGCCAGATCCGGATAGACAGACGCCAGCGTCGACTTGAACGCTTCATACGAAGTCTTCAACGCCTCTGTAGAGTTACTGTGCTGCGCCGCCTTCTGCGGGAAGTCAGGCGACTGCGAACGGCCTATCCAGGTATCGACTGCTTCCATCGGCTCAGTGGTTGCAGGCACTTCGGTACTCGGGTGGTAAACAACGGCAGGCGTGTTGGCGGCAGCGTTCTTCAGCGCTTCTTTCTGCGCATCGGTGAGCGGCTGCGGCGTGAGCGTGATGCCGGAATTGGGCAGGGTGATGGTGGGAGAGGTGTTGTTGCCGGGGGTTAGTGAGATAACCATTTCATCGATCCATGATTGCGGGGTGTAAGGAGGGTATCGACGGTGTGGGGGGGGAGCTTTAGGGTAATGGCTGGGGTAATGTGTTCAGGTTGTTACAGTGATCATGCGCTTGTGGGCGCTGACGAAAACGAGCAGAAAAGCCCTGAGCAAACCCGGTAGCTGTCATATCAAGTCTGAGCGTCTAAACGTTATGTGCTTTGAGACTGGCAGGCACTGCCAGCAGGGAGCGTACACTTCTGAATAAACCCAAATCTCTCCACGACACCAGAGCCCCGGTTAATGAAGCAGGTCAGACTGATTCGTCACGGACAAAGCGCTGCCAACGCAGGCGAAGCCAGTGTGGATCACGCGACTATTCCCCTCACACTGAAGGGTGTAGAACAAGCGCAACTAGTGGCCCTATCATTCACACATGCGCCGGATTTGATTGTCGCTTCGCCGTTTTCTCGAGCGCAAGCAACCGCGATGGCGACCGTAGCGACCTATCCTGACACCCCGTTTGAAACCTGGCCTATCCAGGAATTCACCTACCTCGAACCCGCGCGGTGTGCCAACACGACCGTTGCCCAGAGAAAGGATTGGGTCGACGCCTATTGGGTCAGGTCAGACCCGGCGTTTACGGATGGCGCAGGCGCTGAGTCTTTTTCAGAATTTATAACCAGAGCTAAGACTTTCCTGGCTCGACTCACAGACCATCCCGCCCAGAACATTGCAGTGTTTTCGCATGGGCAATTCATCAATGCCGTAGCCTGGTTGATCGAGTGCAGGCCGCAGGACATTTGTGGCCGGGCTATGGCTGAGTGGCGTGACTATGAAATCGCGAACCATGTGCTTAATGGTTGTGGATATTTGCTCTCCAGGCGCGCAGGCGGTGCTGGATGGGGGTTAGGCTAATATCGCTGACATAGTCGTCGAGGCTTTCCGGAAGCAAAGTGCTCTGACGTCAATGTTCGCCTTGGGTGAAGCGCTTCATGGGTAATCCTTGCGATGAACTCCTCATAAATCACAAATGTTCGCTGTTGTGCTTTTACAAACCCGATGCCGTTTGCAGCCATAGGGATAGACAGCAATCGGCTCTCATCCCCCATAAATGCCTTCATCGGCATACTCCGCGCGTTTCGATTCAACCTTGGGGGTCTACGATCCTGAGCCAGGGCCAGCGAGTTTGATAACTTTTCGCCTTCTGATAGAACAGATCTGGCTTGGGATTCTTTGGATTGATACGAAGTAGCCCTTGCTCGGTGTCGGCCAAGTCATTGGGAGCATAGACTTCGCTAGTTTCAACATCCAAACCTATGCAGGTACCGGCAATCAGGTAGCGATCAATCCCGTCTTTAGCCGACTGAAGCTGGGGGTAATTCCCGCCAAACCGCTTGCTGTACCACAAATGAACGCCAGCCTGATTTTTGATCTCAATGTTAACTTCGAGGTCTTGGAAGAGACGCTGAACAGAGTCGATGACCTCATTCTCTGCCTCCCAAGACAGATCATTGTCGAAGTAAAAAACGTCGTTATCCTTCACCCCCCAGGCTGACGGCAGGTGGGACTGATGATTCCAGACGGCTTGGAACAGGCAGCCAGCAGTGAGCATGCATTGATTCAAGCCGAGTGAAGGTAAGCGTAAGATGAGTTCAGCGTTTAATGGATTGGCCATTGCTATCCTGGCCAACCTCTCGACAGTCAACGTCATTTTCATCCTCTTGGAATCGATCCAGTCCTAGTGTCCGACAATACACCATAGCCTTGTAAAGCTTCGCCAAGGCCAGCGTTTTTAAACACTTCGAACCCACAGCGGACACTTGATATCTTGGGCGCTTAGCCGCCCATCGATCGCTTATGAATGGGTAGCTCCGACTTCAAGCTTCACTTGTTACCAAATGCGGCACTGGTACTTTTAAGGATCGGAGATGTTTTTTCACAGGTAAGGAAAATTTTCTGACCCTTGAGCTGGGAGAAATCCTTCCTGGTTACGATGCCCATACCAAGTACGAGATTTACTTCAACGTCAGAAAAGACGATCACAAGAATACGGTCAAGTTATTCATCGAAAGCGTCTACGTGCGTGATGAGCACGCCGAAAATGAGCCGGTGAATTTCAAGAAAGAAGACAAGATAACGGCTTGGAAGCTGTTTTTGAAACGAGCGAGGGGGCAGCCCGTCAGAGGGCATAAGGGGAACAACTTGAAGCTTGGCAAGCGCTGAAAAAACAAACCCCCCAGTGAAGGGGGGCACGGATGCCCTTAGGGTAAACCCCTCAACCGGCACGGCCGGAACCATTGGCGGCATCTGAACACCCGTAAATCACGACGAATCGAGAAAGCTTTCGAATCACCTGAGATACGGACTCCGTATATATCCAGACACCGGTGGGCTACTCAAATCTGAGCAATCGGTCAATGTGTGCATGGAGATGCCCGATCTGCCTCATCCCGCGTTTCCCCAGCTATAGCTCTGCGAGGCAAAAAGTAACTGATGTGCGGGTATTCAGGGAGGGGCGAGCAATTTAGTTATATATGCAGCACAAAAAAGGGCCTGCATCGCTGCAAGCCCTTCTTTTATATGGTGCCGGCACCAGGAGTCGAACCCGGGACCTACTGATTACAACGAAGATGCTTTTAGCAGTAATATCAATCGGTTAGAGATTTTCTTATTACGTGGCAACGTGGTAGAAACGCTGTACTGCATAGGGTTTCTAGTCCTTATTACGTGATGGAAAGCCGCGTTCGGCAGGTTCCGATAGCTGCAATATCACTCAGATGTTGATAGCACGTACTAGGCGTACACCCCAGTCTTCATCAGGGTTAGCAGTCCCATCGCCAAGCCTTTCTTGCATTACGGCAACACCCAGATCTCGGCGCTTGGGCAACCTCTCTCGCTCTGCCGACTCGAGGGCTGTTGCGATTTCGCCATAGGTTAAATCAGTGCAGTAAACTGGAGCTCCAGGTTGCTGGCGCCAGCTTTGTGCTAGCGAGCCTGCGTCGAACGCGTCTAAACCGGTGTCGTTAACCAGAATCTTCACAAACTCTTTGTCGTGATCACGGTCGGCTGCAATTGGAATGGCTATGCGATCGGGTGCACCGGCAGGCTTACCCTTCTTGGCGAGGGATGCAGAACCAATGGCATTCCAAGCTTTGGCAATTGGGCGATCAAGTTGCTCGGCAACCCACAGACTCTCCACCTGTCCATTTTCAATCGCTTCGATTTTATTGTCTCGAAACGGGTAATAGTTCGAGGTGTCTACGATCACTGTACTTTCTGGAAGGCGGCCGATTTGCGTTGCGACATCGGGGATACGATTGAGGGGGATCGATAATATGACGCACTCTACATCGGTCAAAGCTTCGTCTGTTGTCACTGCCCGCGCTCCCCAAGACAGTAAGTCAGCTTCGATCGTGTCCGGGCCGCGCGAGTTGGCCACCTTCACAATGTGTCCAGCCTGGCTTAGTTTTTTGACGAGAGATTTACCAATGTTGCCTGTGCCGAGAATTCCGATCTTCATAAGTTCGCCTATCTGATATCTATTGCTCGGTAGCCAGAATGTTGATATATAAACTAGTCGTCAAGTACCTACTGAAAAGTGGGTAGGTAACCAAAAAGTAAGTATTGATTGAGCAGGGCACCCTATGGCAGAGCGCGATTGGCAATGCGACAACCCTAGACAGCAGCTTATTTGGGCAGCAGCGACTGGGGAAGCGCTACGGATTTTGGAAGGTAAGTGGAAAATCGCAATAATCGTCCAACTTTTCGCTGCCAAAGAGCCACTGCGCTTTTCTGAGCTAGGTAGACGTGTCGAAGGGGTGAATCAGAAGATGCTTATTCAGCAACTGAAAGAGCTTGAAAAAGATGGCATCCTCACGCGCACCATTTACCCGCAAGTGCCGCCACGCGTCGAGTATGCGCTTAGCGACTTGGGATTGGCGCTCGGCCCAACGATTGAATCCCTAATTGATTGGACATTACTGCGCCGGGAATCGATAAGCCCGGCAGTCGCGGAGTCGCAACCCGACACACTCCAGCCGTGACGCCAAGGGCGGATACGCGTCATCCCCATGGCGTTCGTTGGATGAACCACAGCGCATGACGCAGAGTTGTTTACCTACACATTAAGCTCGCGCCGTTAAGTTCTCATAACAGGTCTTATGTTCAATCGATCTCACAAGAAAGCCCGCTCTGGCGGGCTTTTTTTTGGCGTCTGCTGGACGCCAGAGGTACCACTGGGCAAAGTGACGGGATAGGGCACAACGAGTCTACAGCTCCTATTAGCGTGTGTGCTGTCGGGCATCATCCCTTTTTTGAAATACTGATTAGGGATCAATCGAAAGCAACTAGTAGTATCTGATGCTGTTCAATTTTCGACTGAAAACGGTTCCACTGACCAGCATAGCTTTGCCCGTAGATCAGGACGAAAATCTACTAACTCAACGCTACGAAACTCTAAACTCGTTTACGCAATATACATCGTAATTCAAGTTGTTATAGTGATCGATCAAAGCTTTAAGCATCTGTGGGGCTTCACTACGAGATGATTGAAACTCACCAAGATTGGGGTCGAACAACTTGAACCTACTTCCTTCACAAGAACAAGCTATTGCATGGCCTTGAACGCTCGCAAAGCGTAAGCTTAGCAAATGCTTTCTACCTGCCTGAGCCAAATCGTTTGCTAATGTTTGGGCTAATTGCGCACTACCACCTGATGCTCGAGCAGTTTTAGGTTCTCTGCGCAATGAGAAACCTGCATCCTCGATGACAGCGGTGCTGGCCGTGAAAAACGGGGCTTCGTCATCATTTGAAAGTGCCGAGGCTAATGCATTGTCATAAACCTGATGCCTCTGTGCTCCGTTACTTTGCCCTTCTCCATTATGGTCAAGGTGGTCCATGCGCGATTGAGCGTCGCCGCTGTTGCTCATTACAAGCCATTCGGTAGAAAGACCTGCGCAGATATTGTTTCGATTAACATCTCTGGATGCTACTGCAAAATCTTCTAAGTTAACCTGTGTCGTAGAATCATCTTCTAGATTTACATTTGAAGAAGATACGCAGCCTTTGTCACCCAGCATCAGGGCTAGAAACGGATGTATCCCGCGTGTCTTAGGCCTTAAAGCTAAGTCCAAAGGCATCTGTTGACTTGTTTGCGCATGCTCAGGTTGAGGCGCGTTTGATGCCTTTGGAGCATGGTTTTCCTGATGATGCAAAATAGCTATCGATGATGTTGCTATATTTATCTTCATATGTACCTCAGATTGCTTTCGACGGGGCTCTTCGACCAAGAAACTGGCCAAGTACCCTAAAATCGATATGTGGGTGTCCGGATGAGCCATTCGGTTCCATAACATGCAGGCAGGCGCTATTCCTCCCGACATTCCGTCTTACTCAGTCTTCAAAATAGACGGCAGCAACTGATCAATCTCGCTCGTTCGGCGCGTCGGCAAGCGCATGAGAACATCCTTCAGGTACGCATACAGTAGGTCTACGTCCGTGAGGCGTTAACAAGTGGAATGCTGAGATCGTAGACATCCATCATCGCTCCGTCCCTGTGACCGCTCGCCTCTTGCTTATCTGCCCTAGTACCTGCCGTGTCGGTGATGCCCCTACGCTTGAGGTCATGCAGGCCAAATCGCTGCTCGGCCGTAATGGTGCCATCCTCGATGGCCGAGGTGATGAATCGTTGCCATGCTATGTCCAGGCTGGATTTGCGCATCGGGCCTCCATGGCTGGCCACAATGATGTAGCGTCGATCGGGGCGGATCGGAACGACCGTTGATTTGCTGGCCCACACTTTGGCCCGGTAGGCCTTCGCTCCCTCCCAGGCGTCGCGTAGTCGCGGCGTCCAGCGGACAATGTTGTCCCGGCTGCCCTTGCGCCGGTTGGTCATGATCCCTTCGGCCAGCTCGTGGGCGTCGGTCAGGGTGATGGTCTCAATGCCCCGCAAGCGGCACAGGTAACCGATCTCCATCACGTAGCTCAGGTACTCCGGACAGCCACCTTTCTCGTTCCTGGCCAAGCGGCCAAATGCCAGGGCGCGGTCGACCAACGTTTCCATGACCTGGTGCTCCGGTAAACGTCGGCGTTTGCGCTCAACAGGCGCTTCAATGCCTTGCGCCGGATTGCTGTCAAGATAGCCCCGGTTGCGCCCCCACTGCAGTACCCGGCGCAGGTAGCGCAGGACATGCGCGGCTTTGGACGGCGTGCCTTTGTCGGCCAGGCGACCGACAATCCGCTGGATCAATGCTGCCGTGAATTTCTTCACCAGCAGATCCCCCAACGGTTTGCCCAGCCGTGCGCGCCGAGCGCCGTGCCGAACACCTGGCCAAGCTGGAAGTGGAAAAATGGATCATGCCGATCGCCGGGCAAATGCCGCTCTGGAGCCAATTGTCGCTGCAGCGCTGCCCGATCACCAAGCTGGCCAGCCAGTCCATGGCCGGACAACTGGCGGTACTCGAAGGCTATGCCGCCGACAGCTCGCCCATGGCGGACCTTGCAGATCTGCAGGCGCGAAAGAAGGCGCAGGTACAAGAGCGCGAGCAGCAGCTGGCCGATCTGAAAGCCCAGTTCACCAACAGTGCCGACGATGTATCGATACAGTCCAGGATGCTGGGACCGGGTGACCTGGGCCAGCTGCGCCGCGAGCTGCTCGAAGGCGAAGCACCGGGCCATGAATGGCCGCTGTGTGCCGGCGCGCTGCTGGCGGGATCTGCAGAGAGCCTGAGCTTTGTTCAGGAACTGGTGGGCCTATGACGCTGCTACTCAATGGCGAGCAGATTGTCGGCCATCGCATGAAGCTGACGGCCAACCTCAAGATCGATGCCGATGAGCTGGGCGGCCAGACATCGGCAACCGACAAATCGCACAAGGGGTTCAAACCCAAGACGCTGACCGTCGCGCTGACAATCCCCTACAAGGCCCTCGAGGACCTGCGCACGATCATGCGCCTGGCCGAGGCGACTGCAGGCGGTGGCCAGCTGCAGACCTACCGGATCGTGAACGACACGGCCAAGGCCTTTGGCATCCGGCAGGTGACGTTCTCTGACGGGGTCAGCGCCCGCGAGGACGACACACTGGCCCAATGGATCGTCCAGTTCACCCTGAGCGAGAAGCTATCCAATCCGGAGAAGGTCGAGAACCGGCGCGCCGGCAACGGGGTCACGTCGCAGTCAGCACCAGGTGATGGTGTTGCGGGCAGCGGATCGGGCACGCCCGAAGAGCTGACCGGCTTTGAGGCAGTGCTCAAGAAGGTGGACATCTACCTGGGTGGCGCGTCATGAGCATGAAGCTGCACAAGGTGCTGACGATCGGCGGCACGGTCATGCCGTTGGTCAACGACGATGTCCGTCTTGACCTCAAGAGTCCGGGCCGCGCCACGTTCACGATCAAGGCGGGCGTTACCGTCAAAGGTTTGGTCACGTTCGATATCGGCTACAACGAAGCCGTTCTGCAGCGTCATTTCATTGGCTACGTCGAACGCTGCACCGCCACCAATGGCATCGAGCAGATGGTGCTTTGCAGCGAGTTAGCCGCGGTGCTGGCCAACCCGTTGCCCATGAACCTGCGCCACGTGGATCTGCGCGCTGTGCTGGCCGATATCGGCGGCAAGACCGGGCTGCGCTTTCAGGTACCGGATCAGGCTTATACACGCACCAAGACGCCGTTTTTCTACAACCTGGCCGCTGGTTACCAGGCACTGGACAGCATGGCGCGGGTGTTTGGCATCAAGGACTTTATCTGGCAGCAACAGGGCGACGGCGAGATCTACGTTTGTGCCTGGGCTGACAGTTTCTACGGCGCTCGGTCGGGTGCCGGTTAACCTTTTCGACGGTTACCAGGGCAGCCAGAGCGCAATGATCGCGGCCCTACCGGGCTTGCGACCAGGCGTATCAATCAATCAGGGCGAGCGGATCACCAACGTGACGCTAGCCGGCACACAGATGGCTATCAAATGGACGACGCAATCAAGCGCAGCGTAGAGCGGCAATTCCCTGAACTCACTGGTGGCTATCACTTGCCGCGCTTCGCCAAGGTCGTAGCCGTGGCGGATGCGCCGGCCAGCGCCGGTCTGTGTGACGACTTCCGACCGCGCTTCTCGGTGGATCTGCAGGTAATGGGGCCAGATGGTGAGATCGACACAGCGCTGCCGGTGCTGGCCGGTGTGCCGCTGCCCATGCCAGTGGGTGGGGATGAAATGGGGTTCTTCGCCTTTCCAGAGGAAGGCACCCAGGTTGTGGTGTGTTTCGCCTATGGTCTGCCGAACAAACCCTACATCCAGACCATCCTGCCGCACGGTCTGACGCTGCCAAAGCTGCCCAAGGGCGACCAGGTGTGGCAGCACAGCGATGCGGTGCAACAACGCGTCGACGCGGATGGCAACTGGTTGCGCAAGACCGACGGCAAGATCCAAGATCAGGCGACCGAACGCGAGGTCGAGGCGATGACCAACGCCGAGCGCTTCCAGAGCCACACCAGGACGGTGGATGACCATTCGTCCGAGTCAGTGGGTGGCGTGAAGAAGATTGAGGCGCTGGGCGCGCTCAAGCTGCTGTCCGGTGGATCGGCCAGCCTGGCTGCAGTGGATGATCTGCATCAAGCCACTGGCCGGGATCTGAACCTTGTGGTCGGACAGAAGCACAACGCCACGGTGGGCGGCGACATGCATGAGCAGATCAAAGGGCTGCGCAAGAGCGTCGCCGGCATTAACCAGCACCTGGTCGCGCCAAAGAACCACGTCGGGTCAGAGTCCGTGAACATCTTCAAGGTGCTGTGCGACACGCTGGACCTAATCGAGCAGATGGCCACCCAAATTGCCGGCCACGTTCACGGTTCCAGCCCCGTGCCAGCCAACGCTGCGGCTTTTTCAGCGGATGCCCTCAAGGCCGCAGCGCTCGCTCGCTCTCTGAAGGCAGTTACAAGCTAGCATTCTGTTTCCTATTGAGGCTGTACTCCGTCGGTATTTCGATTCTCGGCCTGCAGGGCCTGCTTAACGCTGTATGTAATCATTTTTTCGATACTTTCAACTTCGAATCCAAGTCTTTCCATGAAAATTAATTTGCACAGTGCCTCCATTGTGTAAGTGAGATTCATTAGGTCTACGCCTTTTTGAGCGTCACCTTCCAAGTCTGGATTGTAGTGTGTGTAGTAGTTTCGTGATGTCACGATTTTATGGGCTATTCTTTTTTTTGTTTTCGAATTTCCCAATAAGGATTTGAATGGGTCGATTAGGTGGAGCAAACGCTGCTTGAACGTGATTTCATTTCCGAACTTAAGCTTTGCGCTAAGCCACTCATGAGCGCTTTCAGGAGCACTTTTCAATAAGCTTTGACTGAACTCTTCGTAATCTGCAGGAGGCATTAGTGTCGTTTCAGTTGTTCTTCTATGGAAGGTTTCCAAGCTTTGAGCAAGGGCAAGAAATTTGCTTTCTGAAAATTTGGTCGGCTCGTTGAGGGTCGAAAAAAACAAATTTAATGCGGGCTCGCAAATGTCATATAGATTTAGCCAGTTATTTATATATTTTTCTGCGTTGTCACAAATTTGCCTATAGGTAAATAGCATTTCCCTCCAGTGTTGCTCAGAGGGTTTCTCTCGGTAGTTACTTGCGCGGTAAATCAGCTTGAGATCTATCGGTAGTATTAAGCCGTTACCATAATCAGTCATAAGTTCATCATGGTAAAGTTTGAAGTTGCGCATCGTCGCCGATTGATTCATGGAGAGCGATAACAGATTGTTCAGCTTAAATGCGCAGTCCCTGAAGTCTTTTAGCGGCCTAGGTACAGCGGATGACAGGCGAAAGAAAGTATTTTGATTTATGGATGCTTGGTTTGTAGTTGGGCTTGGGATTTTATATCCAAAGTCAATTTGTAGCGTCATGCCGTTCGCGAGGTTATGCTCAATTGTTTTCGGGAGTGAAAACTCGATCCTATATGAGTGTGGGGTTTCAAGCCGCGTGTGGGTCAGGCCTGTGATGCCGACCCACCTATCAAGATTGTCAATTTCGAAAGTTGCCTTGTTGAATTCAAGTTTTTCGTCGCTACTATAAGCAAATCCGATGATTGCTTCATTGGAAATAATTCGTGATTTTTGTATGCTGTCCGGGAATAAAGGTTTAGAAGTGTAGAAACATTGATCTAGGGTTACGAGACCAAGATTTTCAACGTCGCCATTTATTCGGCTTTCGTCAATATCTTCGCTTGTGGGTTTGAAGTTTCCAATCAGTTCTAGGTAAATACTCCCATCATCTTCAATTGTGAGCGTGCCAGGGAGTTTTTGTTCTGTGTCATGCGGTAACCAGAAATAGCCACTCCAGCTGTTATTGTCTTCACGCATTATTTTCTCCTTGATCATTAACGTATTGGTCCTTCGAAAATCCAGCAGCGCACTGATTTATCCTCAATCCAGCTCTGTTTCACCTTGTATTCTATAAAACGAGGATGCTGACTCAGCTTGAGTGCATGGCGCAGTTCCTGAGTGATATGGATAGCTATGCGGTGCTGCTTGAACAGCTTTTCCAGTTGGGGATAGTTGAGCGCAATCGTACCCGACATGGTGCCTGAGTGGTTATAGCGCGCGCCTAAGCTATCCAGTTGTTCTAAGGCCGACCAGAAGACTTTGGCGATCTCTGGCGTATCTGGCGTTCCCTTCCCGATCGTCTCCAGTGCCGGCACAGATAGCCCCAGTTGTTGCGACACCATCGCCAGCTGCTCATGAAGCGCAGCGCGCAGGGTGTTGTCGCGGCTCTTGTGTAGTTCCTTCAGTAAGGTCACGCGGTGACGAGACATCGCGATCTTCTGGTGGACATTGTTCGCACCAACGCGCGAGGCGATGCCCTTGGTCCAGTAGGCCCACAAAGCGTCATCACATTCCTCTTGGTAACGGATGATTTTGTCACGCAGCTCGGGTTTCACCTTGTTCGGGCTGATGGAGTAGAGCCACGCTGGGAGCTTAGGGAGCGGGAGGCAGGTCATGGGACGAGGTTTGCCGTCCTCGGCAACCGTTATGATTTCCATAACAGTTGCTTCGAATCGATCCGTCAGTTTTCTGTGCTGGACTTGCCACGCAAGGCCCATTGACTCAACTACCGATTTCATCGCAACGAACGGTTCGTTGCCCTGGGCCACAATGACCAGCGTATCCCCATGGAAAGAAACAGGCATTATCTGTGGATTCACATCAACTCCTTGTGTTCAGCAACCATCACCATAATGGTGATGGTCGAATTCCAAACCGAGCCAGCCACTGTCAACCTGACAATCGTTGCGGTCATCGAGCAGTGAGTCGCTGCCCCGCAGCATCCGCCACGCCGCTCAGGCTCTCGGCTGTCAGTTCCAGCCATGCCGCCATCATTTGCGGCGTCATTGTATTGGAGTGTTGTACCTCATCCAGCAGGATCGTCACCAGACGCATCGAATCCCTCACCAGCTGCAGCTTGTAGCACTCATCCTCAGTAAGCGCATACCGGCAGTTCACTGGACACCGCCTTGCGCTTATAGGGTGCGAACGATGTCCATGTGATGGTTGTAGCGGACGAGTCTGGAAGCAAGAGAGGAACCAGCGTGCAGAGCGGCCAGAGCCGAACGGCGGGCGGATTTTTAAAGGAATGAGGGCGGTCATGGTGACGCTCCTTGACATGCAGGAACTGCCACCAGTTGTCGCCAAACAATAAGGTCGCAGCTGTGCGCAGGTTGGCGAACCGGTCAACAAAAAGCGCGGCACCGAAAAAATGTCCTCAAAAAGTCACTTATCCCCCTCCCGCCGACGGGCTTTGCGTCCGTTTTTTGTGCAAACCCAGATGCGATGAAAGCAATACTCCAGCCTAGGCCAGCCGTGGGGTTGCGCAGGGGAGCGGCAATTGCACAGTGTGCAAACTTATGCAGAAAAATGTCAGCGCCTTGCACTGCGAGCGACAGGGCTGGGCAGATGGGGGCAAACCTCGAAGGCCCGGCCTGCTTGGGCGAAAAATTGGAAAACCGAGGAATGGGGTGGTTTTCCAAATCGACACCGGTCTCGAAGCTACGCACCAGGGCATCGGCGGCCAGATCAGATCCAACCTCTACAACTCAAGCAGACCGGGCGCTGTAGCCGCATTCAGGGGCCTTTGGACATTGCACACGATTGCACGCTCTGATGACGATCTACAGGTCTTCATCCCTTGCAATCGGGGCTTTGAAAAACGGTGTTTTAAATGAGATCGAAGCTCAGGTATGGGAGGGTGTTTTCAAAAAGAGCGATATTAGCTATATGACCCACGAACCTAGGCTGGAGGCCACGGTTTTACTGGGCTGCGCGTATTACATCGAAAGGTAATATGAAGCAATATGAAAGGTAATATTTTCCTGAAACCCCCGGATTCATTGGGTTTTAGGAAATGAAAATATAGCTTTAGTAAAAGGTAATATTATCGCCTTTGTATCGCTTCAATATTACCTTTGCCCGAAAACGCTGAAAGCCACGGCCTGCAAGGGCTGCAGCCAATTTTCCCGAGACGTATTACTAATATTACCTTTTTTCTGACCCCCCTCAGATTTTGAGCGGGGCCCCCTGTACCGAGCGGTTGGCCAGGGTCTCGCGCTACTGCTCATGAGCGTCTGTAGCTGCGGTTGGAGCTCGACGTGGAGCGCGTAAGACAGGCCCGATCTGTGGCCTTGTTACGTGGCTTATTACGTCTGGGGAAAAAAACAAGGGCCTGCATCGCTGCAAGCCCTTGATTTATATGGTGCCGGCACCAGGAGTCGAACCCGGGACCTACTGATTACAAGTCAGTTGCTCTACCAACTGAGCTATACCGGCGTAATGGGCTGCGAGTATATAGCTTCTGATGCGCTTGTAAAGCCTAGCTGTCTGATTCAGTTGAAAAAAATCGACCATTGGCGCTTTGGGTGGGATGCGGACGGGTGGTGGTGCAGGACGTTTCCGTTGGTTTTGATGGATTGGTCTGTTTGATGTGTGTGAGCAATACGATTTTGAACGCTGATTTCGCCTTTGACGCATACAGCTTGTGCCTGACAAAGCGATGGATTTTTGACCTGGTCGCGCAAACCAATGCGCCCAGCGTTGATGGCGATTTGGCGTATGAACAGGCACCCATCCGACCCCACCATTTTTGGGCTGTTGCAGGGCGGGAGGGCTTTGCATAGGCTTGTTCTCAACGGCCCGGGCTACTGAGTCAGCAGCATGGGACGTTAGCTTTTCAGCCAGCAGATAAAGGACTATCTGATGAGTAATGCGATGGATCGTAACCGGGTTTGGGGTTTTGTTTGCCGCAGGCTGGTCATTCGCTGAGGAGTTGTTGAAGGATATTTGTAGTTGCGTCTGGCCTGTTGGGTCTTGCGCAAGGTGGGGCTGAGGATTGCTGTCTGAATCGCATGAATGTGCGTCTGGACGCTCACGAAGGCTTCATCGATGTTTCAAGAAATGCCCGGATCCTCTGGATTCGGGCATTTTCTTGTGGGCTGGTTCTTGTTGCGTTGCATTTGCACTGGAGATATGGGCTTTTTGGCCGATACATCTGTATCAAAAATGGCAGTCAGCCATGGACAGCAAGTGCAATGCAGAGAACGCCCACGCATTACGAGCTGCTGAGTGTTGCTCGCGATGCCTCTCCTGAGCAGATCAAGAAGGCTTATCGCAAGCTGGCGCAGAAGCTGCACCCGGACAGGAATTCCGACCCTTATGCCTCGGACATGATGGGCGTGGTCAACGCGTCTCATGATGTGCTGGCGGACCCTTCGCGGCGTGCGGCTTATGATGCGCAGCTTGCTGCCGATGAGCACAAGGCTCGTATGGACGCGTTGCGGCGCAAGCAGGCGCGTGCGGCGGGTGGGCAGGCGGTGCATGTGTACGCCGCAAACTCTGCTACTGCCACTGCAACGCCCTCTCGGGCGGCTCGGACGGGCCCGGCGCCCAAGGCTTCTCCTTCCTCTTCATCGCCTTCCAGTGACAAGCGGCGCCGCAGTGCGTGGCGTTGGGCGCTGGTGTTTGTGGTGTTTTGCGCAGCCGGGGCGTGGATGGGTTATGACCGGGATGCTGGCAAGGCGTTTGTGCCAGCCGAGCCGGTGCCGGTGGCGCAGACGTGGGTCAAGCCAGCGCCCGCCGCCCCGGTTGAAGAGCCTGTGGCCAGCCCGGCCAAGCCGGTTGATGCGGTAACGTCCGAGTGTGAGGTGCCCGCGCTGGATCCGATGGGCGCACCCTGGCCGGAAAAGGCGGGTTACGTGAAAGATATGCCGTTGCTCAAGGACAACGGCTGGTCGCAGATCACGGTGGATAACTCGGCCGGCGAGTCGGCGGTGTATGCCAAGGTCACGGATGCGGTGGGGCGCAGGGCGTTTCGGCATGCGTTTGTGCCGGCCGGTGCGGTGTTTACGTTCGCCAAGATGGACCCGGGGCTGTATCTGCTCAAGTACAAGATGATGAGCACGGGCTGTGCCTTTGCGTCGGGCCGGATCTTGCTGGAGGAGACGCCGATGGGCAGTCAGATCAAGTCCAGTGCGTACAAGCTGACGTTGCGCAAGTTGCAGAACCGTAGCGTGCCGTTTGCGCGGTTGAAGGATGATCAGTTTTAGCGGTTGGGCTGTGACGTGAGTGCGGCGTCGTCTGTTAAGTCTTCGCGGACAAGTCCGCTCCTACGGGCTTCGGCAATTGTGTGCAGAGATCATCTTTTGCAACGCTTTCAGGCCGGTTTTTGCAGGCTTGGTCTCTTTCTTTTGAAGGACATTTCCGAGAGAATCCCCGACCGCTTGCGCCTCTCGATGTGTGCTTCTAATCTCCGCCCGTCGCTGCATATCAGCGATCGGGTTTAGTCGCCCGGATTTGAGTTAAGGCGTATCGCGTCGCTGTTTTGGTCAGGTCTTCTTCCTGCACTTTATGGCGGCTGTGCGCGAGGGCACCTTCGGGTGCGCCGGTCTTAGCTCCCGGTCGACTAACCTTCGCACAGCTGCCACCTCACTCGTTTAGTCGCGACCCCAGTGGCAGTTCCATTGAGGAGAGAGCTAAGCATGGTCAAAATAACCCCCGACCCACCCAAACAGTCCAGCACCGCGCCAATCTTCGACAAGGCGGTCGTCAAGCGCGCCATGGCGTGTTACCTGCCAATCCCCCGCACTGACAAAGAACCCCACGACAGCAAGTTCGACTTCATCAGCCTGGAAGCAACCTTGGTGCATGCGCTGGATTTCCTGCGTTGTGCATCGGCCACCGCCCACGAACTGGGCGATGAATTGGCCGGTGCGCAACGCGACCTGGCGTTTGCCTCCATGCACATGCTGGAAATGGCCAAAGTCATGGTCGAGCGCTCGCTGGAGTGTGTCGAAGAGGTCTGAAACCTCGCACTAAACAAGTCTTGCACAGGCACTTGCGTGTGCACGATTGAGCCAGATAAAAGGCTTGTTCCAGAGCCTTTACCAAATCTTTATGCACAATTGCTTGATAAAAAAATACGCGCGTTACCAGATGTGCGCACATTGGCCTGATGCGCCGCAAGGCATTGTTTTTGCGGGGTACGGAAAGGATTGCGGGAAAAAATAAGGGGCTTTAGTAACTGGCGCGCCAAGCTTTAACGCACTCATCCACATTTTCATCAACAGACTTATCCACAGGTTGCTCAATCGATTTAGGTCACGATTTTCGAGCCAGAATCAGCAGGTTGCGTGGTGTAATCCGGCTGTCACAGAAAGTGCCAACGCTGACGCTGTAGCCCTGCTCGTGGACATACATTGCCCTGTCGAGCACCAGCCACATCTCCAGCGGACGCCGAAACAGATCGCGGACCAGTTCCAGGTTGCGCACTTCGGCCAGTCTCCTCCAGCCAGCGGCTTCCAGAGAAGCCCAGTCCTGCTGGCCCGGTGCTGGCAGATTCTTCAGTCGCGCCAGATGATTGCAGTAGTCCGCGTAGGACGCATCCAGCCAGGATGTCGGCAGCGAAGGCGTGGGCAAGTAATCGTCAATGCCGCGCAAGCTGCGCTGCAGAAGGTCGAAGCCCAGGCGGCGGGCCATCGAGGTGTCGCGTTGACGACGCACGCGAGCGCCAGCCGTCACGGTTTCGCTGAGTGGCAGGCCGAGTTCGTCTCGCGACAGCTTTAAACCCGATGCCTTGCCGTCGCTGGACAGCGGCCTATAAAGGTCGTGCCGGGTGCGGTTGTAGCAGCATGGCGCGATTGCCATGTGCCGGCAGCCGGTCTGGCTGGCCAGCTCCATCAACTGAATGTGCAGGTCGCCGCAGGCATGCAGCGCTACAGGCGTGTGCTCGGGTTGCAGGCAGCGCCAGGCGTCGTCGGCCATGACATCCTGCTGCACATGCCTGGCGTCGATGCCTTGCCGCGTACTCAGTGCCAGGCCTGCTTCGATCAGCGCCGAGTCGTGCTCCAGGCAGGTCAGACGCTGACCGCGCCCGGTCAGGCGCCGCCCCAGGTGGCCTTTGCCTGCGCACCAGTCCAGCCAGTGAGTGGTGGTATCACGCATGTCCAGATGGCTGGCGAAGGCTTCGATCTGTTGCCATTTGCGCCCCGGCACGTCGACACTCATGCGCGCATCGACTGGCTCCAGAGGATGTGAAGGCAGTTCAGCGACGTGGCTCAGGGCGACGGCTTCGGCGGCCAGTTGCGGGAACGGAAACGGCGCGTCGAGTTGTTCCGGGTGGTTATGCGCGGCCTCGGCCTGTTCCAGCGTGCGTTGCCGCAGCCAGTTTGCGAGGTCCGGGTATTTGTCTTCCCACGGCAGACGCAGGTGTGTGAACGGTTTTGGCCGCCACAAGGCCTGATGCGCGAACAGAAAGCTGTCCAGCGCACGAAAGTGGCTGCCGAGGTGTTCATCCTGCAAGCAAGGTTCAGTGGGCATAGTGGCGGCCTCGCGGGGCAAGGTGCTGACTGGGTCGACGCCAGCACCCTTCATATCAGCGCCCCTGACTGGCGTCTACACGCAATAGCTTTTCCAGCAGGCGGAAGCCTTGTACCAGCACGAACGTCATCACGAGGTAGAACATACCGGCGGCGAAGAAAATTTCTACCGGCAAGTAAGTGCGGGCGATGATCGTGCGGGCCATGCCGGTCAACTCCAGCAGGGTTACGGTGCTTGCCAGTGCGCTGGCCTTGAGCATCAGGATGACTTCGTTGCTGTAGGCAGGCAGGCCGATACGTGCCGCGCGGGGCAGGACGATGTAGAACAATGCTTTCCATTTCGACATGCCCAGCGCTCGCGCAGCCTCGACTTCACCGACCGGCACGGCCTGAATGGCGCCACGCAGGATTTCTGCGATGTAGGCGGCGGTGTGCAGGGTCATGGTGACAACCGCACACCAGAAAGGGTCACGCAGGTATGGCCACAGCGGCCCCTGACGCACCACGTCGAACTGCGCCAGGCCGTAATAGACCAGAAACAGTTGCACCAGCAGCGGTGTGCCGCGGAAGAAAAAGATGTAGGCGTAGGGCAGGGCGCGCACCGGCCAGTGACGCGATGCACGGGCGATGCCCATCGGGATGGCGAGGATCAGCCCGGCGATGACGGCAATCGCCACCAGCTCAAGGGTCAGGGTCGCGCCCTGTGCCAGGCGTGGCAGCCACTTGATGATGACTTCCCAGTTCATGACGCGCTCCTCAGAAAGCCGCGACTGGCACGCTTCTCAAGGAAGTACATGCCGGCCATGGCCAGCACGGTCAGGCCCAGGTACATGAAGGCCGCGACCATGTAGAAGGTGAACGCTTGCTTGGTGAAGCCCACGGCGATCTGCGCGTGGCGCATGATTTCTTCCAGGCCGATCACCGAGACCAGCGCGGTGTCTTTCATCAGAATCATGAACAGATTGCCCAGGCCGGGCAGGGCGATGCGCCACATCTGCGGCAGGACCAGTTTGAAGAGGATGCGCGGGCGTGACATGCCCAGCGCCAGCCCGGCTTCACGATGACCTTTGGGGATGGCCAGAATCGCGCCGCGAAACACTTCGGTCGCGTAGGCACCAAAGCAAATGCCCAGGGCGATGACCCCGGCAGCGAAGGCGCTCAGGGCCAGGTCAGGAATGTCGAACAGTTTGCCCAGAGCGCGCATGCCGTTGACGGTGCCGAAGTAAATCAGCAACACCCAAAGCAGTTCGGGAATGCCGCGTACCAGGGTCGAGTAGGTACTGCCCAGCCATTGCAGCGGCTTGTAGGGCGAGGTCTTGGCCAAGGCGCCGAGCAGTCCGAGTATCAGCCCCAGGCACAGGGCCGAGAGTGCAAGCTGGACCGTCATCAGCGCGCCAGCCGCAAGGGCCGGGCCGAATCCGTGGAGATCAATGTTCATGGGCAGGCTTTGTCAGGGCCGGTCGCCGCGCTTCTACAGGAAGCGGCGGCGACGCGGTCAGGTGAATCAGAGGATGCTGAAAGGGAAATACTTGTCGTTGATCTTCTTGTAGGTGCCATCAGCGATGATTTCTTTCAGGGCCGCGTTCAAGCGCTCGCGCAGGGCATCATCACCCTTGCGCACGGCGATGCCGATCTTGTCGTCTTCAACGACAGGTTCGCCCTTGAACTCGAAGTTCTGACCCGCTTCGCTTTTCAGCCACTCGAAGCTGACGTATTTGTCGGCCAGCATGGCGTCGACGCGACCGGAGGACAGGTCGAGGAAGGCGTTTTCCTGAGTGTCATAGAGCTTGGCGTCCATGATCCCGAGCTTGTCTTCCAGCCAGGTGGCGGCCAGTGTCGATCGCTGTGCACCCACTGACTTGCCGGCAAGGCTTTCTTTGGCTTTTTCAGTGCTCGATACGTCGATCGAGGAAGTTTTCGGCGCGATGAATTGCAGCTTGTTCGAGTAATACGGGTTGGTGAAATCGACCACCTGCTTGCGTTCTTCGGTGATCGACAGCGACGAGATCAGGAAGTCGAACTTGTTGGCCATTAACGCCGGGATGATGCCGTCCCAGTCTGACGTCACCGCTTCGCACTCGACCTTCATCCTGGCGCACAGGGCCTGGCCGATTTCATAGTCAAAGCCCACCACCTGGCCACTCGCGTCCTTGTTGTTGAACGGCGGGTAGGCACCTTCGATGCCCATTTTCATTGTTTCAGCAAAGGTACTGCCGCTGAAGGCAAGGGTGGCCGCTGCGATCAGCAAGATCTTTTTGTACGACTGCATGGGTGTTGCTCCGTTAGCGGTGACTCGACATGAATTGTTTGCACCTTGCCGACAGCGGGTTTTCGAATACTTGCTGCGGTGTGCCCTGTTCTTCGACCATTCCCTGATGCAAAAACACCACTTCAGTTGATACCTGACGTGCAAAATTCATTTCGTGGGTCACCAGCAGCATGGTCCGGCCTTCTTCAGCCAGTGCGCGGATGACGCCGAGTACTTCCTGAACCATCTCCGGGTCGAGGGCCGAGGTCGGCTCGTCGAACAGGATAACCTTTGGTTGCATGGCCAGCGTACGCGCAATGGCGGCGCGTTGCTGCTGTCCGCCGGAAAGTTGCGCGGGGTAGGCATGTCGCTTGTCGGCGATACCGACCTTGGCCAGCAACTCTTCAGCCACCGCAATGGCCTCGGCCTTGCTCTGACCGAGCACGCGACGCGGGGCTTCGATGATGTTATCGAGCACGCTCATGTGCGGCCACAGGTTGAAATTCTGGAACACGAAGCCGATCTGGCTGCGCAAGCGGTTGATCTGCCGGTTATCGGCGGCAATCAGGTCGCCGTTGCGCGCAGCCTTGAGCTTCAACTCTTCACCGGCCACCAGAATCTGCCCCTGATGCGGGTTTTCCAGCAGGTTGATGCAGCGCAGCAGCGTGGACTTGCCGGAACCGGATGAGCCGAGGATCGATATGACATCGCCGTCGCGAGCGGTCAGCGAGATGCCTTTGAGCACCTCAAGCTGATCGTAGCGCTTGTGCAGGTTGCGGATTTCCAGGGCGGGCGTGGCCTCGGCCATGTGGGGTCCTCGTTGAAGTGTGCGCGCTGGCTGCCAGCGAACGCCAAGCTAGCACAGCGTTTAAAGGACAACCATCGACGTATTGTGTCGAGCGTGGAGGCGCTCGACGGGTTGTCTCATCCGGGCAGCGGACGGTCGCATGAAGGCAAGCGCCATGCCCTGCAAAACAGGGGCGTGCGCGAAAAAGGCGCGATGTTGCCAGCTTTGGCCTGGTGTTGGAAGTAGCATTTGCTGAGTGGTGGTCTGATTTCTGCACCATGTTTGCGCTTTGAGGAAGGTTTGGGGCATTTTTGGTGCGTGCATGTAGGCGAATCTGAGGCGTTTGGTAACAAGTCCTACGGACTGCGTATAAAAGCCATCACCCTGCATGCTTCACGGGCTAAGCCACAGGCCTCGTATTCTCTAAGCGACGTCGTTTTCGAAATATTTTGGCGCAATTCTTGCGTCAATAATAAAGAACGGCACCGTAGCTTTCTTTTTACGTAACGCTTCGGTGTGCCTCGCTCGTCTTGCACAGGTGGTTTTATGAGCAGTACCGCTAACTCTTCCGAGCTCGAACAAGGGCTGAAACCGCGACACATTACGATGCTGTCGATTGCCGGCGTGATTGGTGCCGGTCTATTCGTCGGCTCCGGCCACGCGATTGCCGAGGCAGGCCCTGCCGTGCTGCTGGCCTATGCCGCTGCGGGTACGCTGGTGGTGCTGGTGATGCGTATGCTGGCCGAAATGGCCGTTGCCTCGCCAGACACCGGTTCGTTCTCAACCTATGCCGACCGCGCTATCGGGCACTGGGCCGGCTTCACCATCGGCTGGTTGTACTGGTGGTTCTGGGTGCTGGTGATCCCGCTGGAGGCCAATGCCGCCGCGACCATTCTGCATGCCTGGTTCCCGAAGATCGCGATCTGGATGTTCACGCTGGTCATCACATTGCTGCTGACCGCCACCAACCTGTTCAGTGTGAAGAATTACGGCGAATTCGAGTTCTGGTTTGCGCTGATCAAGGTTGTGGCGATCATCGCGTTCGTGGTGCTGGGTGTTGCGGCGATTTTTGGTCTGCTGCCCACCAGTAATGTCAGTGGCGTGAGCCATCTGTTTGATACCGGTGGCTTCCTGCCAAACGGCATGGGCGCGGTGCTGGCGGCGATGTTGACCACCATGTTCTCGTTCATGGGCACCGAAATTGTGACCATCGCTGCGGCGGAGTCCAAGAACCCTGGCAAGCAGATCACCAAGGCCACCAACTCGGTGATCTGGCGGATCTTCCTGTTCTATCTGGTTTCGATCTTCATCGTTGTGTCGCTGGTGCCGTGGAACGATCCGCGCCTGGCCGAGGTAGGTTCGTATCAGACCGTGCTTGATGCGATGGGTATTCCGAACGCCAAGCTGATTGTCGATCTGGTGGTGCTGGTTGCTGTGACCAGTTGCCTGAACTCGGCGCTCTATACCGCTTCGCGCATGCTGTTCTCGCTCGGTAAGCGCGGCGATGCACCAGCATTGTCCAAACGCACCAGCAAGGGCGGCACGCCTTACTGGGCAGTGATCATGTCGACTGCCGCGGCGTTCCTGACCGTGTTCGCCAACTACATTGCACCGGCTGCCGTGTTTGATTTCCTGCTGGCCAGCTCCGGTGCCATTGCCCTTCTGGTGTATCTGGTGATTGCCGTGTCGCAACTGCGGATGCGCCAGAAGCGCATTGCTGCGGGAGAGGCTATCGACTTCAAGATGTGGTTGTTCCCATGGCTGACCTGGGCGGTGATCGCATTCATCGTTGCAGTGCTGACGATCATGTTGATCCAGGAAGAGCACCGCGTCGAAATCATCGCCACCGGCCTGCTAAGCCTGCTGGTGATCAGTGCTGGCCTGCTGGTTTCGCGCCGCCGCAAAGCCGGGCGTGTAGGCGCTGCTGCGCTGGGTTGATTGGCCGCTGACTATCGTGCTGACGCTCTGCGTCGGCACGATTTCGATCAGCGTGCGGCCTTGGTGTCTCGTTTCATCAGCAGATCGGATGCCAGGGTGTAATCCTTCTGGAAGGCAGGGCTTTCGATCCATTCGATCGCCGTGTCTTCGTCTTCATCGTGGTACATGGCGCGGTACACGATAAGCAGGCCCATCATGAAGTCCGTGGCAGGGTCTTCGTCCTCTTCGGAAACGACCAGTGCCAGCACCGGGTACTGCAGGAAGACGACGCACAGCGCCAGTTGGCTGATGGCTTCGGCGGCTTTCATGGCCACGAAGAGATCATCATAGTCGGCCGGGTCGAAGCCGTTCTCTACGATGTCTTTGAAGTCGAACGTGTTTAGATCAAGTTCGACGTCATCAAACGGCAGATTGACCAGCGCAGAGGCAAACACCGGATGGACAAGGCTGGTTGTGCCCTTGCCCGAACGGTTCTGCTTGGCCTTGATTTTTGCGCGCTTGGCACGTTTTTGCTGCTTGTCTGGCGAGGCCATGAGCGGTCCTTTGGCTGGCGTGAAATGCGATGGCCGCTATTGAAGCGCAGACGGGCTGGATAACCAAGGCTTGGCCGTAATCTCTGGACAATAAAAAACCCGCAGAGCGCGGGTTTTGATGTGCGGGGCGTTACACGATCGTCATCGCTTGCCCGGTTTTGCAAACGCTTCGGCTTCATCCATGCGCGTGGCGAACATGTTCACGGCTTCGACCGCATCGCTTGCGCCGTCGCGGATCTGCACGATGACCTGTCCGGCCTGATCGGCCAGTGTCACACCTCGAATGGCGCCTTCCTGCGTGGCATCCATGCTCGCCACGGCTTCACGTGTTTCGGCGAGAATCTTGCCGATCATTTCGGCAATCTCGGTGGTCGAGCCGCTGGTACGCCCGGCCAGTTGCCGCACTTCGTCGGCGACCACCGCAAACCCACGACCCTGATCACCCGCCCGTGCCGCTTCGATGGCAGCGTTGAGCGCCAGCAGGTTGGTCTGATCGGCGATGCCGCGGATGGTGTTGACGATGGCGGTGATCTGCTCGGAGCGATCGCCCAGTTGGCTCACCAGCTTCGCCGATGCGCCGATGTTTTCGGCAATCTGGCGCATTTCCCGAGCGGTTTCCTGAATGACCAGGGTTCCCTGTTCGGCCACTTTCTCGGTTTCTGCCGAGATATGGTAGGCACGCGACGCACCATGCGCATCGGCTTCCTGCTTTTCGACACGCTGGGTAATGTCACTGGCAAACTTGACGATCTTGTAGAGCTTGCCGTCGACATCAAAAACCGGGTTATACGTTGCTTCCAGCCAGACAACCCGGCCATGTTTGCCGAGGCGTTTGAACTGATCGCCAATGAACTCGCCCTGATTCAACTTGCGCCAGAATTCGGCATATTCCGGGCTGTTGGTCAGTGCCGGTTCGCAGAACGATCTGTGGTGTTTACCTTTGATCTCGTTCAGTGCGTAACCCATGACGTTCAGGAAGTTATTGTTGGCGGTTATCACATTGCCATTGGGCTCGAATTCGCAAACAGCCATGGCCCGGTCTACTGCTGCCAGCTTGCTGTTGGTCTCGTTTTCGAGCATTACGCGTTTGGTGACGTCCAGAGCATATTTGACCACCTTGAAGACTTTGCCCTGCGTATCGGTCACCGGGTTGTAGCTTGCCTCCAGCCAGACGCTACGGCCACTCTTATCGATGCGCTTGAAGGTGCCGGAGATGAACTTGCCAGCCTTCAGAGACGCCCACAGGTCCGCGTATTCACGGCTGCGGAGCATCTCCGGCTCGCAAAAGTCGCGGTGCGTCTTGCTGGCCAGCTCATCGGCCCGGTAGCCCATCGCTGCAAGGAAGTTATCGTTGGCACGAAGGATCTTGCCGTCGAGACCCAGCTCGACCACCGCCATTGATTTTTCCAGTGCGCTTGTCAGTCCTTTGAGTCCATCTACCTCGGCCTTCATGGCTGTCAGTTCAGCTTTGTTCTTGTTTCCGAACATAACCTGCCCCTTGGTGTGTTTGTGGACTTGCTGTGATTAGAGTATCGGCTCGAAAAGCGGCGACATGAACGGTTCATCGCAACAATCGACTGGATAAATGAAGAGATTTATTGGCGTCAAAAAAGTGCAGTTTTTGGTCAAAGAAAAATACATTGACTATAAGTGCACAGATATCTGGAAAAGCGGTCTGCCCGTCAAATTCCGGACAAAGAAAAGCCCGCGATGGGGGAGCGGGCTTAAGGATTCACACTTGGGAGCAGCTCTACAATGACGCGGCCGCTGTGAAAACTTTGTGAAGAGTATTCACTGTTTTCACTTTTTTTCCGGCTGGATGGTGTTGGTCACTTCGGACGTCGGCACGAAGGTCTTCGATTCTTCGGCAGCCGCTTCCTTGGACGCAGCTTTATCCTTGGCCGCTTCGGTGTTCTCTTTGGCAGCCTCGTTCACTTTGTCCTGGGCAGACTCCATCTTCTCCTGGGATTTCTCCTGATGAGCCTGAGCGTCCTGTGCTTTCTGTTCGGATTTGCTGTCGCAGGCAGCCAGACCCAGAGTGGCGGCGATGATGAGGGCGGAGGCAGTAAACTTGAGCACGTAATTTTCCTTGTGGAAGCAAATGTATGGCTTCGATGGTGGGGAGGGAAAATTAGTTCAACGGGATGGGGTGGCAGGGCTCTGGATGGCTGGTATGAGTAGCAGAAGGCCGTTGTGATCTTCTCAAGTGTTGCCTTGAACGGCACCTTTACATGCCGCCAGACTAATCACCCTCTGAGTCAAGCGACTTTCAGCTCGGACTCTTTCCACTGTGTTCCGTCCAATTCGAACGCGGCTCCTTCGTGGGGTTGTGCATTTCGTTCGAAGATGATCGGACCAAAATTGGCGTGGATATAGGCAGCGTAAAAAGCCCTCATGGCAACGTCAGCTGGTCCCGGTATTTCTTGAGATTCGCGCTTTTCCCAGTTGGCAATGGTCTGCACATCGACCCGGAAAATGGCTGCAGCCTCCTCCTGAATGAGATCCTGCTCCTTTCTCAAAAAGCGAAACTGACGCCCGGTCATTGGCGTTTTCTGGCCAATGATATCCACAGCTATCGCTCGATGAAGTCCGTCGATATCTTCGATCTTCACACCCTCGCCGTATGGCGTTTCGAGGATCGTATAGCCATTTTTCAAGAAGATGCCGTCCAGTCCACTGCCTTTATATTTGTACATTTTCATACCTCCCACACCGTAATTGCGAAAAGCTCGTCAGGCTCAGGACTTGGATTGACGGCTACTACCATGCAGACAACATCTCTCGGCGCGAGCTCGCTCATCCGGAACTCGAAGTTGCCATGCCTCTCGCTGTACGTAGGCCCTCGGATGATTGCTCCTCGACGCAGGCATCTCAGGGCCTCCGTGGCGGTTATGCCGCGCTCATAGAGGCGCTCCAGGCAATGCTCGCGAAAGACGACTTTGGAGGAATCTCTTGCCAGGACATGAACAAGATCCTCAAGTTGCTGCTTGCTCCACAAGGGCTGCCTGTTTTTCATGCTGCCTATAATCCTTATAGGTGACACCATATTAGGGTGTCGTCCTTGCGTCGTAAATAATGATTATTTTCCGCTTGAGGCGTCGCGCTTGGAGCCTTTGAAATTAGCGGGTTTTGGTTTGCCGAGGCTTGGCTACCTTGTCACGCGCTGCGAAATGCGGGCAAGCGAATAAGCCGGATGGCGGCAGACGTGCGGTGCAGGAAGAGGCGACACGTGCAGTAGTCTGATTCTACTGGTCTCTTCTGCGCGCGCAGGGTGCAGACACGTCTGTCATTCAAAAAAACCAGACAACAAAAAGCCCGCACGAGGCGGGCTTTTTGTGTGCTTTCAGGTGTGCTTGGCATCACCTGAAAACGAAAGGTGGTGCCCAGAGACGGAATCGAACCGCCGACACGGGGATTTTCAATCCCCTGCTCTACCGACTGAGCTATCTGGGCAACGGGGCGCATTAGACGTGTTTTTCAGGAGGTCGTCAAGCGTGTTTTTTAAAAAATTTGAATTATTACCGACGCTTACGACCTTCACTGCGTGAAACGCTTTATTTTTCGGGGGGTACGTAGCCTTCGGCCTGGGCGTATTCTTCGCCGGAGAGAAACTTGTCCATCTCGGTCTGGAGGAATTTCCGGTCTTCAGCGTTCATCATATTCAGGCGGCGCTCGTTGATCAGCAGGGTTTGGTGTTTCTGCCAGTCGGCCCAGGCTTTTTGCGAGACGTGATTGAAAATGTCTTCGCCCTTGGCGCCAGGGTATGGGGCGCGTTCCAGGCCGGGCAGTTCTTCTTTGTACTTGCGGCACATTACGGTGCGGGTCATGACGACTCTCCTGCGTTCAATACGTCGGCTGCGCGTTTGAGCAGCTTTTTCACCGGGGCAGCTAGGCCCAGGCGTGGCGGGGTGGCGAGGTTATACCAGAGCCAGTCGGCCTCGGCCACGTGATCGGCGGACTCCTGGACCTTGACCAGCCAGGGTTCGATGCTCAACTGGAAGTGGCTGAAAGTGTGGATCAGCCCCGGCAGTTCATGATGCTCGCCCAGTTGCAGCGCGTGTTGGGTGGCCAGGTGCTGAAGGTCATCGAAGTCATCCAGTTCCGGCAGGCTCCACAGGCCGCCCCACAAGCCGCTGGAAGGGCGACGATAAAGCAGGATCGCGCCGTCTTCGTTGGCGAGCATCGGCATGAGCGTGCGTTTCTGCGGCACGGTCTTGCGTGGTTTGGGGATGGGGTAGCGGGTTTCCAGGCCCAGCATGTGCGCCTCGCAACTGCGTTCCAGCGGGCAGAGCAGGCAGCTGGGTTTGCTGCGGGTACAGAGCGTGGCACCGAGGTCCATCATGGCCTGGGTATAGTTGTTGACCCGGCTATGCGGTGTGAAGCGTTCAGCTGTGGCCCACAGCTGTTTGGCCACCTTGGGTTCGCCGGGATAGCCCTCCTGCGCGGTAAAGCGCGCCAGCACGCGTTTGACGTTGCCGTCGAGGATCGGCGCGCGAAGACCCATGCTCAGGCTGGCGATTGCGCCTGCGGTGGATAGACCGATACCGGGCAGCAGGATGAGTTTTTCGACGTCGCGGGGAAACTCGCCATCGTGATCGGCAACCACGATTTTTGCGGTCTTCTGCAAGTTGCGGGCGCGGGTGTAGTAGCCCAGCCCGGTCCATAGGTGCAGCACTTCGTCTTCCGGTGCCTCAGCCAGCGCCTGCACGGTCGGCAGGGCCTCCATGAAGCGGTCGAAGTAATTCAGAACGGTGCTGACCTGGGTCTGCTGCAGCATGATTTCCGATACCCAGACCCGATACGGCGTGATGTCTTGTTGCCAGGGCAGGTCATGTCGGCCATGACGGTCGTACCAGTCCAGCACGGCGCTGGAGAATTGTTCGGGTTGCATGGCCTGAAGGGCTCTCGTCGTCGGGATATGAGTCGGTATAGGAAAGGTTGCGCCAATGGAGCGCCGCGAGGGCGCTCCTGAGCTGTTCACAGTGCTCTAGCGTTTGAACAATCCCTTGAGGGCGTCCTTGAGTTCGGGGCTGACCTTGTCACCGAGTTTTTCATTCAGCTTGTCCTCAAGCTTCTCGCTGATCCGGTCGCCTGCCAGCCTGGCAGCGATCTGGCCCACGCCTTCCTTGTCCAGGCGGCAGGCTTTGGCGCCCAGTTCCAGCGGGCCGCGGCACTGCACCGGCCACTCGATGCCGACAAAGCGCGGATTGATCTCGCACGCTGGGTCCGGCATGTCGCTCTTGTCGCCTTCGACGATGATGCCGACGCGGTAATTCATGCCCAGTACGCGCAGATCGACGTCGCCGTTACCGTTGACGGCCATGCCCGGCGTACGAACCTTGAGGTCCGGGTTACTGGCCACGCCGTTGCGTATCACCAGATTGCCGTTGAGCTGCTGGAAAGGAGTGTCCTTGGCGCGCGGTTCGCCGCTAAGCGTCTTGCGGTTGAGGATCGAAATACCCTTGCACAGCTGCTGCTCCAGGTTGGCATTGACCAGTACGCCGTTATTGAGCGCAAAGCTGGCGGTGCCGTTCAGGCTGTCGATCAGGGCTTTTTCGCTGTTGCCTGTGCCGGTCAGGCTGCTGTCTAGGTTCAGCAGGCCACGCACTGGCGGCGTCTGGCCCTGGCTTTCCAGAATGCGTTCGACCGGTACTTTGGCAATGCGCGTCTGTACCGTGGCCACAGGCGTGTCCGGACGCGCGTCCAGATTGCCCTTGACCTCGAAGTTGCCGTTGTACAGGTCGCCACTCAGCGTATCGACCTTGATAAGACCACCGTTGGCCTGGGTCTTGAACGCTGCGTTGTCGATGGGCAGTTTGTTCAGGGTCAGTTTGCCGAAGCTCAGGTCAGCTTCGACATCCAGCGTACGCAAGCGCTCCAGCGGCAGCAGCCTGGCAGTGCTCCAGGCGGCCTTGGTCGGTTGTTCGGGCAGCGGTGAATCGCCCGCAGCAGCGGCGGCTTCACCGGATTGAACCTCGGATTTGCGCGCGGCCTTGGCACCTTTGCTTTCTTCGCTCTCAGCCGGACGATAGCGGTCGGCGTCGAAGGTATCGCCCTTGAGCTGGACACGCAGCGCCTGCTTGGCGAAGTCGTCCACGGCGATCCGACCCGTGAAGGTGCTGTCGTCGACTTTCAGGTTGAGGTTTTCCAGCGCAAGGCTGGTGGGCGTGCCGGCGAGGCGTGTGACCATTTCAACCTTGCTCAGCGCGCCCTCGGACATGGCGGGCAATGGCTGGCCGATGTTTTCGAAGAAGGTGCGCAGGTCGAGCTGGGCGATGGACAGGCCGCCGCTGATCTGTGGCGTTTTATCCAGATCACGGGCACGCAGTTCGCCCAGTGCACGCAACTGGTTGGCTGACACTTTGAGGCTGTTCCATTCGGCGATATTGGCGGCAAGGTCTACCAGCAGCTGGCCCTGCGCCGAGAAAGTGACGGTCTTGCCCTGCAGCGGCTCGCCTGCGACTTCGCCGGACAAGCGCATGTCTTCGAATTGATAGCGCTTGAGTACGCGGTCCATGCGCAGTTCGCCGACCAGTTCGGTCTTGGCGCGCACGACGGGCTGGTTGGTGCTTAGAAAGGCCGTCAGTTTGATCGGGATATCGGACGCCTCACGAATCGGCCCGGTACTCAGCTGAATGCTCTCGGCCATGAAGGTCCTACCTTTTCGGGCATCGCTGTAATCCACGCGGGCGTTGTTGACGGTCAGGCTGTCGATATCCAGGCGGATCGGCTGGGAAGGGCGATCCGCTTTGGGCGCGTCCGGAGCCGGGGCCGGCGTTGTCTCGCCAGATGTTTCAGTGCTTGCCACGGCAGGCTTGCCGATGTCTTCCCAGTTGCCATGACCGTTTTCATCGCGGTGCAGGGTCAGGTTCAGGCCTTCGACGCGAATGTCGCTCATCTGTACCTGCCGACGAAGCAATGGCAGGACACGTACGGACAGGCCGAGCATCTGCACATCGGCGAACGGCTGATCGGGAGCGGTCAGGGTGGCGACATGGGCGTCGTGCAATTCCAGGCCGAGCCAGGGGAACAGGCTCCAGCCGATATCGCCGTTGAGCGTCAGCTCGACGTTGGCCTTGTCGCGTGCCAGCTGGCGAATCTCGTCTTTGTAGTCGTTGGGATCAAACAGGTGGGTCAGGGCGAAGCCGAGAGCCACGATGATCAGCAACAGCCCGAGAATAAACAGCCCCAGGATTTTGCCGAACGCTTTCATGGGCGAGTCCTTGTGTCGATATTCAAAAATAGCCCGTGAGTATACCGCTCTGACGCGCGTACCGGGCTGCGGATGCCTTTATTGCTGTCCGGTCTCCGGTTTGAGGTAGCAGTGCTCCTCTCGACCCTACAGCTACATAGCTTTTTTGCCTCAACTAAGGTTCTGACAGGCTTTTCCTTATCATTTAATTGATTGCATCTATGGCGTCATAGAGCGCGCGGATTAACCGATAAAATAGATAATAAAAAGCATGTAACGAGATGCTTATTTGCCATCAGACAGTGATAGTCTCCGTTTTTGCTGGCTCAGGTGCGTCTTTTTGTCACGTATCTGAACAACCTGCCGATAAAACAGACATGGCCGCTCGGCATAGAGTCTGTGGCGGACCAGCGGACCATCTGCGAGCTTCACACATTGGGGTAATTATAATGAGCACAAGCACAGCCTTGGGCGGCGACGCCGTTCAGCCTGCGTTCTTGTCCAAAGAGCGCATTATCGCCAAGCCCGGTTTCAACCGTTGGCTTGTTCCACCAGCAGCATTGGCCATCCATCTTTGTATCGGTATGGCTTACGGCTTCTCGGTGTTCTGGTTGCCGTTGTCCAAGGCCGTGGGTATTACTGCCCCCGTCGCCTGTACTCCGGACATGGGTTTCTTCGCGCAGATGTTCGCGTCGACCTGTGACTGGCAGATATCGATGCTGGGTTGGATCTACACCCTGTTCTTCATCTTTCTGGGTTGCTCGGCTGCCATCTGGGGTGGCTGGCTGGAGCACGCAGGTCCACGCAAGGCCGGTGTTGTTTCTGCCCTGTGCTGGTGTGGCGGTCTGCTGATTTCCGCGTTGGGTATTTATACCCACCAGATCTGGCTGATGTGGCTGGGCTCGGGGGTTATCGGCGGCATTGGTCTGGGGCTGGGCTATATCTCTCCCGTTTCGACCCTGATCAAGTGGTTCCCGGACAAGCGCGGCATGGCGACCGGTATGGCGATTATGGGCTTTGGTGGCGGCGCAATGGTCGGTGCACCACTGGCCACTGCGCTGATGGGCCACTTTGCCTCGGCTGAAAGCGTTGGCGTCTGGCAGAGCTTCGTGGTGATGGCGGTGATCTACTTCATCTTCATGATCGGTGGCGCGCTGGGCTATCGCGTTCCGCCAACCGGCTGGAAACCTGAAGGCTGGACCGCTCCGGCTGCCAAGGCCAAGAACTCGATGATCACCAACCGTCACGTGCATGTCAGCGTGGCCTGGAAGACACCGCAGTTCCGTCTGGTCTGGCTGGTGCTGTGCCTGAACGTATCGGCCGGTATCGGCATCCTGGGCATGGCTTCGCCGCTGTTGCAGGAAGTGTTCGCCGGCAAACTGCTGGGCGTCGATCTGACCTTCAGCCAGCTCAATGCCGACCAGCTGAAAGCCATTGCTGCGATTGCAGCCGGCTTCACGGGTCTGTTGAGTCTGTTCAACATCGGCGGTCGTTTCTTCTGGGCTTCGTGCTCGGACTTCATCGGTCGCAAGGCAACCTACTTCGTATTCTTCGCACTGGGCTTCCTGCTTTATGCGTCGGTTCCGACCCTGAGCCACATGGGTAGCATTGCCCTGTTCGTGGCCGCGTTCTGCATCGTGCTGTCGATGTACGGTGGCGGTTTCGCGACGGTTCCGGCTTATCTGGCTGACCTGTTCGGTACGCAGATGGTCGGCGCGATCCACGGTCGTCTGCTGACTGCCTGGGCTGCGGCCGGTGTGCTCGGTCCGGTATTGGTCAACTACCTGCGTGAGTACCAACTCGCCCACGGTGTTGCACGTGCCGATGCCTACGACATCACCTTGTACATCCTCTCGGGTCTGCTGGTGCTGGGCTTTATCTGCAACCTGCTGATTCGTCCGGTTGCCGACAAGTACTTCATGACCGACGCCGAGCTGGCGGCTGAACAAGCCATCGGTCACGACAAGGGTGCCAATGCCACGACTTCGCTGGAGTGGAAAGCATCCGCAGGCAGTAAGCCGCTGGTCATCGCCGCCTGGCTGGCCGTAGGCATCCCGCTGGCGTGGGGCGTCTGGATTACCCTGCAAAAAACCGCAGTGCTGTTCCACTAAAAGCCTGTAGGTAACAGATAAGCGCTTGCACTTAGGTGCAGGCGCTTTTTTTTGTGCACAGAATTCTTGTTCCACGCACTCTGAATCGGACGCAGAGCATCCCACTATAGTTGAGGCTATCGTTCCACACGCTCCAGCGTGGGAATGCCGTTCGTGACGCTCTGCGTCACCTATCTGCGGCTCAATGTGTTTGATGCACTGCCCGTTCCCCCGCAGACGCTGCTACATTAGCAACCCCTGTTTTTATTGCCTGTAGGAGTTGTTTGCATGCTAGCCCACGTGGAGTCATACGCTGGTGATCCGATCCTTTCCCTGATGGAAACCTTTGGCAAGGATTCCCGTGCGGACAAGGTCAATCTGAGCATCGGCTTGTATTACGACGCGCAGGGCCGTATCCCTCAGCTGGCATGCGTAGCAACGGCACAACAGCAACTGGCCGAGGGCGAGCAGGCGGCTTCTGTCTATCTGCCGATGGAAGGCCTGGCGGCTTATCGGCAGGCAGTGCAGACCCTGTTGTTCGGGGCGGATCACCCGCTTGTGCAGGCAGGACGCGTGGCGACCATCCAGACCGTGGGCGGCTCCGGCGCGCTGAAAGTAGGTGCCGACTTCCTCAAGTATGCCTTCCCGGACTCGCAGGTCTGGGTCAGCGATCCGACCTGGGAAAACCACAACGCGCTGTTCGGTGGTGCGGGCTTCAAGGTCAACAGCTACCCGTATTTCGACGCGCAGACTGGCGGGGTCAGGTTCGAGGCCATGCTCGACACGGTGCAGGGCCTGCCTGCGCAGAGCATCCTCCTGCTGCACCCGTGCTGCCATAACCCGACCGGTGCCGATCTGACAGTCGAGCAATGGGACCGGTTGATCGAGGTTATCAAGGATCGTCAGCTCATCGCGTTTCTGGATATTGCCTATCAGGGCTTCGGCAAGGGCATTGATGAGGATGCCTATGCCATCCGCGCAATGGCCAACGCAGGTGTTACAACGCTGGTCAGTAACTCGTTCTCGAAAATCTTCTCGCTGTACGGCGAGCGGGTCGGCGGGCTGTCGGTCGTCTGCGAAGACACCGCGTCGGCTGCCAACGTATTCGGCCAGCTGAAGGCCACTGTACGTCGCAACTACTCCAGCCCGCCTGCGCATGGCGCCTTTCTGGTTTCAAAAGTGCTCAACACACCGCACCTGCGCGAGCAGTGGCTGAGCGAAGTCGAGGCCATGCGCGTGCGCATCATCGACATGCGCACGCGGCTGGTTGAGGTGCTGGCGCAGAAGGTTTCCGGACGTGATTTCAGCTTTATCCTCAGGCAGAGCGGGATGTTCAGCTATACCGGTCTGACGCCACAGCAGGTCGATGAACTGAAAGACGTTCACGGCATTTACATGCTGCGCAGTGGCCGGGTGTGCATGGCGGGCCTGAATGAAGGCAATATCGACAAGGTATGTAACGCAATCGCGAGCCTCTTCACCCACTAAATGCCCTGCTGGTCGTCTGTTTGCTTCATGGCGGGCGCATCTGGGCCTATAATGCTCGCCTTTTTTCGCCCAATGATTTTGCGGAGCTGGTGATGGCCGAACGTAAGGCGTACGTCGAGCGTAATACTCTGGAAACCCAGATCAAAGCCTCGATCAACCTGGATGGCACCGGAAAGGCCCGATTCGATATCGGTGTGCCTTTTCTTGAGCACATGCTCGACCAGATCGCCCGGCACGGGCTGATCGACCTGGACATCGAGTGCAAGGGTGACCTGGCAATCGATGATCACCATACGGTGGAAGACGTCGGTATCACCGTGGGACAGGCGTTCAGCCAGGCCATCGGCGACAAGAAAGGCATTCGTCGTTACGGCCACGCCTATGTGCCGCTCGACGAAGCGCTGTCGCGCGTGGTCATCGACTTTTCGGGCCGTCCGGGCCTGCAGATGCATGTGCCGTATACCCGTGCCACGGTGGGTGGCTTTGATGTGGACCTGTTTCAGGAGTTCTTCCAGGGCTTCGTCAACCACGCGAACGTGACGCTGCACATCGACAACCTGCGTGGCACCAACACTCACCACCAGATCGAGACCGTGTTCAAGGCTTTCGGTCGCGCGCTGCGCATGGCGGTCGAGCTGGATGAGCGCATGGCCGGGCAAATGCCATCCACCAAGGGTGTGCTCTGATGCAGACGGTTGCGGTCATCGATTACGGTATGGGCAACCTGCACTCTGTCGCCAAGGCGCTTGAGCACGTAGGCGCAGGCCGTGTGCTGATTACCAGTGACGCCAAGGTGATTCGCGAAGCCGACCGTGTGGTGTTTCCGGGTGTGGGCGCGATTCGCGACTGCATGGCCGAGATCCGCCGTCTGGGCTTTGATTCGCTGGTCAGGGAAGTCAGCCAGGACCGTCCGTTTCTCGGCATCTGCGTCGGCATGCAGGCGTTGCTCGACAGAAGTGAAGAGAGCGGCGGCGTGGACTGCATCGGTCTTTTTCCTGGCCAGGTGAAGTTTTTCGGCAAGGACCTGTATGAAGAAGGCGAGCACCTGAAAGTGCCGCACATGGGCTGGAATCAGGTCGCTCAGGCGGTGGATCACCCGCTGTGGCATGACATTCCGGACCTGGCGCGTTTCTACTTCGTGCACAGTTTCTACATCGATGCCGCCAACCAGCGTCAGGTGGTCGGGCGCGGTCACTACGGCCTCGACTTTGCCGCCGCGCTGGCCGACGGTTCGCGTTTTGCCGTGCAATTTCACCCGGAAAAGAGCCACATCCACGGTCTGCAATTACTGCAGAACTTCGCTGCCTGGGATGGTCGCTGGTAATCGTATGAGCAAAACCAAGAGCAAGCCGCCGATTCTGACCCTTTCGCCCGAGCATGAGCAGCAGGCGATCGACAAGCTCAAGCGCCTGTTCGCAGAGCGCTTCGAGCTGGAGCTGGGTACGTTTGAAGTGGCTGAGGTACTGGAATTGTTCACCCGCGAGATTGCCCCGCATTACTACAATCGCGCTATTTTCGATGTTCAGCAGCAGCTCAAGGAGCGGTTCGAGAGCATCGAAAGCGACCTCTGGGCGCTCGAAAAGAATTGAATAGAAGCAGCTTTGAGCTTCAGGCTTCAAGCCGCAAGAATCAGTGAGTACGCATACTTGCAGCTAATCGCTTGCAGCTTGCCGCTCTTTTTGACCAAGGAATAAGCATGCTGATTATCCCCGCTATCGACCTCAAAGACGGTGCCTGTGTACGTCTGCGTCAGGGCCGGATGGAAGATTCCACGGTGTTCTCCGATGACCCGGTGGCCATGGCTGCCAAGTGGGTCGACGGTGGTTGCCGCCGTCTGCATCTGGTCGATCTGAACGGTGCGTTCGAAGGACAGCCGGTCAACGGTGATGTGGTCACGGCCATTGCCAGACGCTACCCGAACCTGCCGATCCAGATTGGTGGCGGCATCCGTTCGCTGGAAACCATCGAGCACTACGTCAAGGCAGGCGTGAGCTACGTCATCATTGGCACCAAGGCAGTCAAAGAGCCCGAGTTCGTGGCTGAAGCCTGCCGCGCGTTCCCAGGCAAGGTGATCGTCGGTCTGGATGCCAAGGACGGTTTCGTCGCCACCGATGGCTGGGCTGAAGTCAGCTCGGTTCAGGTCATTGATCTGGCCAAGCGTTTTGAAGCCGATGGCGTGTCTGCCATTGTCTACACCGACATCGCCAAAGACGGCATGATGCAGGGCTGCAACATCCCGTTCACCGCCGCGCTGGCGGCGGCTACGCGGATCCCGGTGATTGCTTCGGGTGGCATTCATAACCTGGGCGACATTCAGGCGCTGTTGAATGCGAAGGCTCCGGGCATCATCGGCGCAATCACCGGTCGTGCGATCTACGAAGGTACGCTGGATGTGGCCGAAGCCCAGGCGCTCTGCGACCGCGAACAACGCTGAATAGCTGGAGACTGACCCTGTGGCCCTAGCCAAACGCATCATCCCTTGCCTGGACGTCGACAACGGTCGAGTGGTCAAGGGTGTCAAGTTCGAGAACATCCGGGATGCAGGCGATCCGGTGGAAATTGCTCGTCGTTACGATGAGCAGGGTGCCGACGAAATTACTTTTCTCGACATCACTGCCAGCGTCGATGGCCGTGACACCACGCTGCACACCGTCGAGCGCATGGCCAGTCAGGTGTTCATTCCGCTGACTGTCGGTGGCGGCGTGCGTACCGTGCAGGACATCCGCAACCTGCTCAATGCGGGCGCGGACAAGGTGTCGATCAACACGGCAGCGGTGTTCAACCCTGAGTTTGTCGGTGAAGCCGCCGCTCGTTTCGGGTCGCAGTGCATTGTGGTCGCTATTGATGCCAAGAAGGTCTCCGGCCCGGGTGAAACCCCGCGCTGGGAAATCTTCACCCACGGTGGACGCAAACCCACTGGGCTGGACGCGGTGCTCTGGGCGAAAAAGATGGAAGACCTGGGGGCTGGCGAGATCCTGTTGACCAGCATGGACCAGGACGGCATGAAGAACGGCTTCGACCTGGGCGTCACCCGCGTCATCAGTGATGCGCTGGGCATCCCGGTGATTGCTTCCGGTGGTGTCGGCAACCTTGAGCACCTGGCCGCCGGCGTCATCGAAGGCCACGCCAGTGCCGTGCTGGCGGCGAGTATTTTCCACTTTGGCGAATACACCGTTCCCGAAGCAAAGGCTTATATGGCCAGTCGCGGGATTGTGGTGCGCTGAGTACTGCGCATCAAAGCGGGCGTCGCTTGTTTCAGACCATGGGTTTGAAGCAGTCGGCGCTCGCTCTGTTTCAGCCCTGTGGCATTCGAGTATTACCTGTAAGCGACATCGCCGGACAGCGCGCTAGACAGTGCGCCGGGTTCGCGGCACTCTGCATGCGTCAGTCACGATCGAGTGCCGGAACATGTTCAAACGTCTATTTCTCGCACTGATCGGTGTCGGCTTGTTGCTGAATGAAACTGCGCGAGCCAGCGACTCAACGCCTTATTCCATGGTGTTGCTCACCGAGAATTTCCCGCCGTTCAACATGGCGGTCGATGGCAAGAATTTCGCGCAGGAAAACAACATCGACGGTATTGCCGCTGAAGTGGTGCGCGAGATGTTCAAGCGCGCAAACATTGGTTACAGCATGACCCTGCGTTTTCCGTGGGATCGGGTTTACAAGCTTGCCCTCGACAAGCCCGGCTATGGTGTGTTCTCCACCACTCGCCTGCCTGAGCGCGAAAAACTGTTCAAATGGGTGGGTCCGGTAGGCTCCTATGACTGGATCATGCTCGCCCGCGGCGACAGCCCCATCACGTTAACGTCGCTTGAGCAGGCAAAGAACTACAGGATTGGTGCCTATAAAGGCGACGCCATCGGCGAGCGTCTGAACGCGATGGGCCTTAACCCGATTTTGATGCTGCGTGACCGGGACAACGTGAAAAAGCTCGACAATGGTCAGATCGATCTGTGGGCCGTGGGCGATCCGGTTGGCCGCTATCTGGCGAAACTGGAAGGGGTCTCGGGGTTCAAGACAGCGCTGCGTTTCAACAGCGCCGAACTTTACCTGGCAGTCAACAAGAGCACGCCTGACGATGTTGTGGCTCGCCTGCAGAAAGCCCTCGACCAGATGCGCGCCGAGGGTTGGGTCGATGCCGTCAAGGCGCGCTATCAGTAATCGCTCAACCTGCTGCGGGAAGGGTGTCTTCACGTACGTTGGAGGGCTGCCCATTGATGTCATGGGCGTAAGTGCAGATCTTCAACGGCAGCAGTATCTGGCGGGCCCATCTTGACCGTTTAATGGTCGATCGGGCGATGTTCGTACGACCAACTGACCGATAATGCGCCTAACCGGTTTTTCCCCATAACCACCTGTGGCTCGGGCGTCGGTCCCGCCGGTTGCAGCTCTATGGCAAGCGCAAGCGGCTGGATGCCGTCCTTGATAACGGTGTCTTGCTCTCCGTTGTGGAGACCTCATCCTTTAAGCCGGAATTGATCGGGTTATCAAGGCTGAAACGGCGCGTGACATGGAAAACAGACCTTGCCTACTTTGCGTGCGGAACGTGCTGACTCGGTTTTGGCGGGATCGACGGTAAAATCCGTCAGCGTCATGTCTGGAAAGGCGAGCGCAGATTGGCGAAAGCCAATTATATGCAATTAAGAGCTATTTATATGCATCATAAGTGTTGCCCGCGCTACATAAGTGTTGCATATTGATGTTGCCGAAACGGTAGGATTCAAGCAATGAAGTGCAACGAGTTTCGGCGATGGTTGCAGGCTCAAGGCGCTGAGTTCAGGGCTGCCAAGGGTAGTCATTTCAAGGTTTACCTGAATGGTAAGGCAACCATCTTTGCAGACCATGGAAGCAAAGAAATGCACGAAGGGTTACGCAAGTCGATCATCAAGCAGCTCGGCCTTAAGGATTGACGTCGAGCTGCTCCACTACAGGTGAGACCTTATGTATCAATATCCATTGGATCTACATCGGGAGCCGACAGGCGTTTGGCTGTCGTGTCCAGACATTCCCGAAATGAGCGCCTCTGGCGACACCCTGCCTGAAGCATTTAGCGAAGCTCTTGACGGCATGGAATCGGCTCTATCGCTCTACGTCGATCAGCGTCGCAAGATTCCCCAAGCCTCAGTCGTACCCGGCCATGAACTGTTGATGCGTTTGCCTGCGCTGACGGTTGCCAAAATCATGCTATGGAACAGCTTGTTGGAAGAGGGCGTTAGCCGTGCTGAGCTGGCGCGTCGCCTCGGTTGCACGCGGCAAGTGGTGGATCGGCTTGTGGACTTTCTGCATGCCTCGAAAATCGAGCAGGTGGAGCGAGCGCTGGCTGAGCTTGGTCGGCGTATTACGTTGAGCATTGAGCGGGCCGCTTGATGTGTAACACCTCATTTGAAAGACCAGCTGACGGACGTTTCGTCGTTCGCAGGCTCAGCGATACACCCCATTCTTGCCATGCGCCGCACTCGCCTGATTGCCGCGTTCGCTGATCATGCTGCGCAGGTCGATCCATTCGACGCCCTGATCCTTGAGTTTGGGCAACTCGCGTTCCAGTACGTCCAGCGTGACAGGGTAGGGGTGACCGATGACCACTGCCGAGCCATGCTTGCGGGCGATTTTGATGGCTGACTGCAATTGTCGGTTGATGGCTTCGGCCGTGCGCTCGTCGTCCAGAAACACGTCGCGTGAGACGCTTGCGAGGCCGATGCGCTGAGCCTCTGCGGCTGCCACGGTTTTCGCGCTGGTGCGGCTGTCCACGAAAAACAGATGACGTCTTTGCAGTTCGGCCATCAACCAGGCCATCGCGACCGGTTCGGCGGTCATCCGGCTGCCCATGTGGTTATTGATGCCGGCTGCATAAGGCACTTTCAGCAGCGCCGCATTGAGACGGCTTTCCAGTTCAGGCAAGGGCAGCTCGGGGTGCCAGGCGTAAGGCCCGGTCGCCGGGTCCATCGGCATGTGCAGCATGACCGTCTTGCCTGCGCGGTGGGCCTCGCGGGCAAATTCGGTGGCGTGCGGAGTGTCAGGCATGATCGCCAGCGTTACCGGGCCGGGGAGCGCCAGCGTACGGCTATCCCGCGCCGGGTTCTGACCCAGGTCGTCGATGATCAGGCTGAGATAGGCCTTCGGCGGCTTGCCGGTGCTCTCGACTGGCGCTGCATGGGCAGCACCAGTGATCGAGAGTGTCAGCAGTAACAGAGCGAGAGCGCGCATCCGTCAATTGCCGCGGGTGATACTCAGCCCTTTCAGCAGGCTGAGGGCCTGGCTGAGCTGGAAGTCATCATCCTGCGGACGCGCCTTGGCTGCTGCGCCACCCTTGACGGTCGGCTTGTCGGCACCGCCGTTGCCATTGCCCAGGTGGCCCATCAGGTCGGCTTCCTTGTAGTTCTCGCCGTCTGCTTCGCTGGTGACCTTGGCCCGACGTACCACGATGTCCGGGTTGATGCCCTGCGCCTGGATCGAGCGACCGTTCGGCGTGTAATACAACGCTGTGGTGATCTTCAGAGCGCGATCGTTGTTTAACGGCAGAACGGTTTGCACCGAGCCTTTGCCGAAGGTGTCGGTGCCCATCAGAATCCCGCGTTTCTGGTCTTGCAGGGCACCGGCGACGATTTCCGACGCAGAAGCGCTGCCGCCGTTGATCAACACCACCAGCGGTACGCCTTCGCTGGCGTCTGCCGGGTCTGCCGAGAAACGCAGTTCGGAGTTGGCGATGCGACCTTTGGTGTAGACAATCAGGCCTTTGGTAAGGAAGTGGTCCGCCACCTGCACCGCCGATTGCAGCACGCCGCCGGGGTTGTTGCGCAGGTCGAGAATCAGGCCGCTCATCTTCTTGCCATTGTCCTTGCGGAATTTGGCCAGCGCCTTGCCGACTTCGTCCCCGGTCTTGACCTGGAACTGGGTAATGCGGATGTAGCCGTATCCGTTTTCCAGCATCTGCGCCTTGACGCTCTTGACCTGGATGGTCGCCCGCGCCAGCGTCACATCAAACGGCGTACCGCCATCGCGCACCAGTGTCAGGGTGATCTTCTCGCCGATTTTGCCGCGCATCTTGTCGACCGCTTCCTGCATGTTCTGGCCCTGGGTCGGCGTGCCATTGATCTTCACGATCAGGTCGCCTGCCTCAATGCCAGCCTTGGAAGCAGGTGTGTCGTCGATGGGTGAAACCACCTTGACGAACCCGTCTTCGACGCCCACTTCGATGCCCAGTCCACCGAACTCGCCGCTGGTGCTTTCCTGCAGCTCCTGGAAATCTTCCGGGCCCAGGTAGGCGGAGTGTGGATCAAGGTTGCTGAGCATGCCCTTGATGGCGTTTTCCAGCAGAGTCTTGTCGTCCACTGGCTCGACATAGGCCGCCTTGACCCGATCCATGACCTCGGCAAAGGTGCGCAGCTCGTCAAGCGGCAGCGGCGGCTTGGCGTTGGCATTGGGCTTGGCGGGCGAGACTGCTGCAGGCGTGGCTGGCGCGGTCTTTTCGGCAGCTTGCGCCAAAGGCGCGCCAATAACGATGGCAATTGCCAGGGCCAGCGAGGTGAGGCGGGACAAATGCAGCATGTCTAACGAACTCCTACAGATATTGACGCCGGCTTATCCTTGAGTGCGGCACCATTGGGCTGGATCGCTGGGGCGACCCTGCTGACGAATAGCAAAGTACAACGCTGCCGTGTCCTGACCGCCACTATTGCCGACCGTGGAAATCGCTTCACCGGCTTTTACAATGTCACCTGCCGACTTGAGCAGGCTCTGGTTATGCCCATACAGGGTGAGATAACCGTTGCCATGGTCGAGAATGACCAGAAGCCCGGCACCACGCAACCAGTCGGCGAACACCACTCGTCCGCCATGCACTGCATGTACCTGGCTTCCGGCTGCGGCGCTGATCATGACGCCGTCCCATTTGGTTCGCTCGTCATCACCGCGGGCTTCACCGAAACGCGCAAGCAGTCGACCATCAATAGGCCATGGAAGTTTTCCCCGGGCCTCTGCAAAAGGTCCGCCGTAGGAAACTCCGGCACTGGAAACGACTGCGCCGGGGGCTTTGACCGGGCGACGCGGTGTGGGTTCATCAGCGCTTTTACTGCTGCTGGTGCTGTTGTTGCGGGCGACGGCCTCAGCTTCGCGCTGACGTTTCTCTTCGGCCTCGCGAGCGGCGACCAGCGCCTTCTGGCGAGCCTCTTCAGCTTCGCGTGCCTGCCGGGCCAGGGTTTCTTCGATGGTCTTGAGAACCTTGGCCAGGTCGGCCTGATCCTGCTGACGGGCCTGCAGTTTCTGATCGCGGGCCTTGTAGTCCTGATTCAGCTTGGCCAGTGCCTGCTGACGCTCCTGGCGCACCTTTGCCAGTTCTTCGCTCTGGCTGTCCAGGTTGCTCTTCTGCACCAGCAACTGTGCCTGTTGCAGATCGATGTCTTTTTCGACATTGGCCAGCTGGCGCAGGGTTTCATTGAAGTTGCGTAGCTGCTCCAGGCGCGCCTGGCTCAGGTAGTCGTAATACGTGAGGGTTCGGGCGAACTTCTCTGGGTGCTGCTGATTGAGCAACAGCTTGAGGTATTCCTGGCGGCCACTCTGATAGGCGGCGCGGGCCTGGATAGCAATCAGGCGTTGCTGTTCAACGCGGGCACTGTTCAGTTTCTTCTTTTCACTGTCGAGCTTTTGCAGCTCGGTTTCCGTCTTTTTTAGTTCCTTTTGCAGGACCTCGACCTGCTTTTCCAACTTGCCCATTTCGGTTTCGGTGGTGCGCAGGTCCTTCTGGACGCCTGCACGTTCTTCCTGAAGCTTGCCCAGGACTTTTTGCAGCTCCGTCACATCCTGACGCGCAGCATCTATCTGTTTTTGGGTTTGCACACGCTCGTCTTCGGCAAACGCCGGATTGAGCAGGCAGATCAGAGCAAGGGCAATCAAGGCGCGAAGCATGTGGGTGGGCGATACCGAGGAATTGTGAGAAAAAATGTCAGGCTTAGTATGCCCGCCATGCGCTGCAAAAAAAACGCCCCGCAGCCACTGCTTTAGGGCTTGAAACATAAAAAACCGGCTTTGCCTGATGGCTATAGGCCGGTTTTCAGCGTTTTACTTCGCCACAAGGATCGAGTGGCCCGTCATCTCTTGCGGTTTCTCCATGCCCAACAGATGCAGCATGGTCGGTGCCACGTCAGCCAGAACACCACCTTCGCGGACTTTCAGCGGGCGCTTGCCGACGTACACGAAAGGCACCGGCTCGGAAGTGTGCGCGGTATGCGCCTGGCCTGTAGAGTCATCGGTCATCTGCTCGACGTTGCCGTGGTCAGCGGTAATAAGTGCTTCACCGCCGACTTTTTCCAATGCCGCGGTAATGCGACCGACGCATACGTCCAGGCATTCCACGGCCTTGATTGCCGCTTCCATGATGCCGCTGTGGCCGACCATGTCGCCGTTGGCGTAGTTGACGATAATCACGTCATAACGCTGATGCTCGATGGCATCGACAATTTTGTCGGTCACTTCCGGCGCGCTCATTTCCGGCTGCAGGTCGTAGGTGGCGACTTTTGGCGATGGAATCAGAATGCGCTCTTCGCCCGGAAACGGCTCTTCACGACCGCCAGAGAAGAAGAACGTGACGTGCGCGTATTTTTCGGTTTCGGCGATACGCAGTTGAGTCTTGCCGTTGTTTGCCAGGTATTCACCCAGCACGTTTTTCAGGCTGCCAGCTGCAAATGCCGAGGGCGCGGGGATGCTTGCCGCGTACTGGGTCAGCATCACGTAATTGACCTTGGGCTGACGGGCGCGCTCGAAATCCTTGAAGTCGTCTTCGACGAACACACGGGTCAGCTCACGGGCGCGGTCGGCGCGGAAGTTCATGAACACCACAGCATCGCCGTCCTCGACGCGAGCGGGTTCACCGATGCGTGTGGCTTTGACGAATTCGTCGTTCTCGTCACGTGCGTAGGCAGCTTCAAGCCCGGCAACACCGCTGTCTGCGTGAAATTCGGCGGTGCTGTCGACGATCAGGTTGTAGGCGGTGGAGACCCGGTCCCAGCGGTTGTCACGGTCCATGGCGAAGTAGCGGCCGATGATCGTGGCGGTGCGGCCCTTGCCCAGGCGGGCGAAGGTTGCGTCCATCAGCTCAAGGGATTTCTTCGCGCTGCGCGGTGGCGTGTCGCGACCGTCGAGGAAGGCGTGCAGATAGATTTTTTCTGCACCGAGCTTGACCGCCAGTTCGGCCATGGCGACCAGATGGTCTTGGTGACTGTGCACGCCGCCATCGGACAGCAGGCCCATGATGTGGACCGCCTTGCCCGCACCGACAGCTTTATCCACAGCGGCACAGATGGTCGGGTTCTCGAAGAACTCGCCGTCGCGAATCGCTTTGGTCACTCGAGTGAAGTCCTGATACACCACGCGACCGGCACCCAGGTTCATGTGTCCGACTTCGGAGTTGCCCATCTGACCGTCCGGCAGACCGACGTCCATGCCCGACCCTGAAATCAGGCCGTTGGGCATGGTTTCGTAAAGACGATCCATGACCGGCATCTTCGCGGCCAGGATGGCATTGCCTTCATGGCTTTCGCTGTGTCCGAAGCCATCCAGGATGATAAGAACCAGAGGTTTTGGCGTGGCAGTCATAGAACCCACTCGATGCTGGTTGAATAAAGAGAGTAACAAAGTACAAGGGAGCGGCATTTTAGGGACAAGTTCAAACGGCGTCACTGCCGTACGGACTTTGGCCCACCTTGGCTGCTGTGTATACTGGCCGACATTTTAACGCCCTGGAACCTACTGATGGTTGCTCACCTGCTTGAATTCGCCACTAACCACTATTTGATCACCGGTGCCTTCGTCATTCTGCTGGGACTGCTGATCGCTTACGAACTGAGCAAGGGCGGTGCCAGCCTGAGCACTCGCGAGCTGACCGCGCTGGTCAACAGCGACCAGGGCGTGGTCATCGACGTGCGCTCGAAAAAGGATTTCACTGCCGGCCACATCGTGGGCTCCCTGAACTTCCCGCAGGACAAGGTGCTGACGCGTACCGCTGAACTGCAGAAATACAAGGACAAGACGTTGATCATAGTCGATGCAATGGGGCAGCATGCTGGCACCACCGCCCGCGAGTTGCTCAAATCCGGCTTCAAGGCGGCCAAGCTGTCCGGCGGTATTTCCAGCTGGCGCGGCGACAACCTTCCCCTGGTGAAGTGAACATGGCTCAAGTCATCGTCTATTCCAGCGATTATTGCCCGTATTGCATACGCGCCAAACAGCTGTTGCAGAGCAAGAGCGTGGCCTTCGAGGAAATCCGTGTCGACGGCAAGCCGCAACTGCGTGCCGAAATGACCAAGAAGGCCGGTCGCACTTCCGTACCGCAGATCTGGATCGGCTCGACCCACGTGGGCGGCTGCGATGACCTGTTTGCTCTGGAGCGTGCCGGCAAGCTTGATGCGCTGCTGGCCTGATTCCCCTTAAACTTTCAGCCCTATCTGACAAGGATCCGAGATGACCGACCAACCGAACAACGGTGCTGTTGCCAACGAAGAAAACGGCCCACAATTTTCCCTGCAGCGTATCTACGTTCGCGACCTGTCGTTCGAAGCGCCAAAAAGCCCGGCAATCTTCCGCCAGGAGTGGACACCGACCGTCAGCCTGGACCTCAACACCCGTCAGAAGCAGCTGGAAGGCGATTTCTATGAAGTCGTGCTGACCCTGTCCGTGACCGTCAACAATGGCGACGAAGTTGCTTTCATCGTTGAAGTGCAACAGGCCGGTATCTTCCTGATCAAGGGTCTGGACGACGGCGCGATGAGCCACACTCTGGGCGCGTTCTGCCCGAACATCCTGTTCCCGTATGCACGCGAAGCCATCGACAACCTGGTTGTACGCGGCTCGTTCCCTGCGCTGATGCTGGCCCCGGTGAACTTCGACGCCCTGTACGCCCAAGAGCTGCAACGCATGCAGGAAGCTGGCGAAACGCCGACTGTGCAATAAGCGTTACCGCTGCAAGCAAAAAGCGCCTTTCGGGGCGCTTTTTTGTGTCTGGCGGCGCGCTATCAGGCAAACCCGTGCTGGCGCCATGCTTCATAGACGGCCACCGCCACGGTGTTGGACAGGTTCAGGCTGCGGCAGCCTTCGCGCATGGGCAGTCGCAGGCGGTGCTCGCTGCTCAGCGAGTCGAGGATGTCGGCGGGCAGGCCGCGGCTCTCCGGGCCGAACAGAAATGCATCACCAGGTTCAAAGCTGGCATCGTGAAAGGGGCGCGAGCCCTTGGTGGTGAAAGCGAATAACCGTGGGTTGCCGATCTTCTCCATACAGCTTGCCAGGTCAGGATGCGTCTGCAGCGTGGCATACTCGTGATAGTCGAGCCCGGCACGGCGCAAGCGCTTGTCGTCCAGCTCGAAACCCAAGGGTTCGATCAAATGCAGGGTGCAGCCGCTGTTGGCGCATAGCCTGATGACATTGCCGGTATTCGGCGGAATTTCTGGTTGAAAAAGGATGACGTGAAACATGCACGGCTCCGAACGAAAGGACGGGATGCATTCTACCCCTGAAGAGGACCCGAGACCGAAGCTATGGCCGCGAGTTCTGGGTTCGATGGCGATTGTCGGCTTTACCGTGGGCACCATTATCGGTCGTCTGCAGCAACCTGACCCCGTTGAACTGGAGCAGATCGAGGAGCTGCCTGCCGGGCTGGCGCTCTGGTTCAATGAGGAGCCGAAGTACCAAGGGTCGACGGTGGATGGCGCTGTGGTGCTCAACGTCGATGCTTCAGGGCGGCCGTGGACGGGCCAACTGAGGTTCGACAACAGGGTTGCACGCTGGAAGGTGGAGCGAGGTGAGAAGGGGTTGGTGCTGACACTCCTGGCAGCCCGTCCACTTCATGGCGACTGGCGCACTGAGAAGGTGGACGGGCGCTGGAGACTGGAGGTCAGTCTCCGGGAGGAATAAAAGAGGGGAATCCCCGGCCTGCCTGTACCAAGGTCCCCAAAACTGGTGATGTAATACCTATTGCAGAGTGCGTGCCAGTTTTGAGAATTAATCCGAAAGAACAGGCTGACTTAGCTATATCCGGTTAAGCACTTCTTGAGTTCGAAGCCGTTTAATATCATCAAGATACTGAATTTATTAAGTATTTTTCATATTCGAAAACCTTGGATTGGTTGATGAGTCAGCCGCTGTGAATGCTCGGCGCTGGCATCTGGTCGCCCTAAATGTCGCGCCAGGCCCCGCAATGCGGTATCAGCGCATGCACTCAATTTGCGCACCGCAACGACGCACACACCCATACTGATGCATTAATGCTGCTGACCATGCCAGGGCACCAGCCTGCGTTGCAGCGCGCGCAGTCCCAGCTCCATGGCAAAAGCGATCACGGCGATCACCAGAATCCCCAGCACCACAACGTCTGTCACCAGAAACTGCGCCGCCGACTGCACCATGAATCCCAGCCCGCTGGTGGCAGCAATAAGCTCTGCGGCCACCAGCGTCGACCAGCCCACGCCCAGGCCGATGCGAATACCGGTAAGAATGTCCGGGAGTGCGCTGGGCAGGACCACGTGCCGAATCAACTGCCAGCGCGTCGCGCCCAGCGACTGTGCCGCCCGCACTTTGGTCGGGTCCACGGTGCGAACGCCGGTAGCCGTGGCAATGGCAATCGGCGCGAAGATCGCCAGATAAATCAGCAGTACCTTGGAGAATTCGCCGATACCGAACCAGATAACGATCAGCGGCAGGTAGGCCAGCGGTGGTATCGGTCGGTAAAACTCGATCAGCGGGTCGAATATGCCCTGAGCGATGCGGTTATGGCCGATGGCGATTCCTATCGGGATGGCCGTCAAAATTGCCGCGGCCAGCGCCAGACCGATGCGTTGCAGGCTGGCGTCCAGATGCTGCCAGAGTGTGGCGTCCATGTAGCCCTTGGTTGCCAGCAGCCAGCCTTTGCTCAGCACATCCGCTGGCGGTGGCAGAAACAGCGGCTCGATCCAGCCCCCGGCAGTTATCGCCCACCAAAGAGTCAGCAGTGCCACGAGGGTCAGGATGCTGATCGCTCGGGTGCTCAGATAAACCTTCGGCGTGGGGGCAGCCGGTTGTTTGGCGAACGGTTTGCTGATGCCGGTCAGTTCGCGGCTATCTATAAGCTCATGGCTGCCAACAGGCTCAAGTCTGCTCATACACGCTGCTCCCGGGTGCGCTGGGAAAACACGCTGGCCAGCACATGCTCGCGGGTTTCGATAAAGCGCGGATCGGACTTTATCGCGCGGGCCGATTCGCCAGCGGCGTAGCGACGGCCGAAGTCCAGGTGCAGATGCTCGGCGATACGACCAGGGTTAGGGGCGAGCAGAACCAGGTCGGTGGCGAGGAAAACTGCTTCTTCTATGTCGTGGGTTATCAGAAACACCGGCTTGGCGGTACGTTGCCAGACTTGCAGCAATAGCTCCTGCATCTGCTCACGGGTGAAGGCATCCAGTGCACCGAATGGCTCGTCCATCAACAGGATGCGCGGATCGGCTGCCAGCGCTCTGGCCAGGCCGACGCGTTGCCGTTGTCCACCGGACAGCTGCCATATTCGCCGCTGGTCAAAACCGGCCAGATCCACCAGTGCCAACATCTCCCGCGCTCTGGTTTCACGTTCCAAGCGGCCGACACCCGCCAGTTCCAGGCCAAACGCAACATTGGCCAACACGTTCTGCCAGGGCAGCAAGGCATCGTCCTGAAACACCACGCCACGCTCTGCGCTCGGCCCCTCTACGGGAATGCCGTCGAGAGTAATGCGGCCGCTGCCGGGTTTGATGAAGCCGGCGATGAGGTTCAGTAACGAGGTTTTACCGCTGCCGGAAGGGCCAAGCGCAACCAGCAGTTGGTGTGGGCCCAGGCTCAGGTTGATGTCTGCCAGCACGGGTGCCGCTGCACCGGGGTACTGAGCGCCAATACGCTCCAACTGCAACAGCGCCATACGTGTCTCCTTGTGCTGAGAGCGCTTAGCGTGGGATGAACCGGGCGCTGACGTAAGGTGAGTAGTCAGGCAGTACTGCGTCGACCTTGCCCTGCTCTTTAAGGAATGCTGCGGTTTTGGTCACCGCCTCGATGGTCGGTGTACCCAGCAGCGCGGTCTGCTCGGCAGCCAGCGGGTAGACATTGCCTTGCAACAGGCCAGGTACGTCAGATGCCTTGGCGCCAGACAGTCGGGTCAGCTTGTCTACGTTGGCCGGGTTGGCGATCCATGCAGCCGGATCCTGGCGATACCGGGCGTAGGCATCGAGCGTTACCTTGGCGAATGCGCTGACAACTTCCGGGTGTTTGTTGGCGAAGTCCTTGCGCACGATCCAGGCATCGAAGGTCGGCGCTCCGACCTTCGCCAGTTCGCCGGAGGTGATCAGCACCTTGCCGGTTTCCTTGGCGACGCCCAGTGCCGGGTCCCAGACGTAAGTGGCATCAATGTCGCCGCGCTTCCAGGCCGCAGCAATGGCGGGCGGCGCGAGGTTCAGGATAGTGACCCTGGCCGGATCGATGTTCCAGTGTTTGAGCGCTGCAAGCAGGCTGTAATGGCCGGTGGAGACAAAGGGCACGGCCACTTTCTTGCCGATCAGGTCCTGCGGTGAGTTGATCCCCGAGCCATTACGGGCAACCAACGCCTCGGCCGCGCCGATCTGCGTAGCTATCAGAAAGGTCTCCACGGGGAGTTTGCGTGTAGCGGCGGCTGTGAACGGGCTTGAGCCGAGATAACCGATCTGTACGTCGCCGGATGCGATTGCGGTGATGACATCCGCACCATTATCGAACTTGCGCCAGGAGATTTTTGAGTCGGTGGCTTTTTCGTAGGCGTTATCGGCCTGGGCAACCTTGGCCGGGTCGACGGTGGTCTGGTAGGCGACGGTAAAGTCTGCTGCCTGTGCGATGAATGTTGCCCCAGTCAACGACAGCGCAGTCAACAAGCGCAGGGAAAAATGCAGTTTCATGATGAAGCTCCGAATCAGACGGGCCGAAGACTGGCTGGATAAGGAGACTAAGTGATCTAAGAATCTTAAAATAAATAACTTTTGGGAATTAGCTTATGAAGGGGCTTTAGAGCCATCTGCAGAACCCATTTGCACATCGAAGGGCTGTTGCGCATCTGCCAATCGGCTCAGGGTTCACGCGCCAGACACCAAAATTGCTTTTTTGTTCACCTGGACTACAGTTGAGCGCGTGTTTCAGACGGTAAAAAACGCTGGAAAAAGGGTGTTTGGAGCGGTTTTTAGAAAATATTTCATGACCGTGGAGCGTCGGGAGTCAAGGTGATGACAATTGTCACAATTCATCACTAATCTCTCTGAAGTGCCCGTTTTACAAGGCTTTTACTGGCAAGCAAATTGCGCTTCGCCATTGGGGACTATGACCGGTTGGTCGCGATTTGGCCGGTCACTGATACAAAACCAAAAGATCTGACGAATGGTACCGAAATAAATTTTGGGAATTACCCGATTAGGTCGATACACTCCGTGACGTCCTGGCTGACACGAGTTGTGACATATGCCTGATTGTTCTTAGAACCTGCAAAACGGTTTCTTTTGAGCATGATGAATTTTCACTAACGTACGGCCACCGACATGCGCGGTCTAGTCAAAAGTCGGGGTGTACAGAATCCATTGATCTCCAGATCGGGACTGTCACCTTTCGCAATATCTCTGGGTCAGGGCAATGCCCGGCACCGGAGACATAAAAAATTAGATTCACGAGGAGCGTAGTTAATGAAGAAGTCCACCCTGGCCTTGGCCGTAACCGTCGCGGCATTGGCTCAGCAGGCCGGTGCAGCTGGTTTCCTTGAAGACAGCAAAGCGTCCGTCAGTTCTCGTACCCTGTATTTCAACAACGACCTGCGTGAAGGCGTTCGTGCATCTGACCAGCGTGAAACCGCTACCGGTCTGAAATTCGACTACCTCTCTGGCTTTACCCAAGGCACCGTTGGTTTTGGTCTTGATGCACAAGCTGTAATGGGTCTGCACCTGGGTGGCGGCATTCAGCACCACACTGTCAACACGGCCAACACTGTTGTTCCGACTGATACTGATGGTTCTTCGGTCAGCGACTGGTCCCGTGTCGGCGCCAACGCCAAGATGCGCTTCTCCAAAACTGAATTGAAGGTCGGTAACGCTCTGGCACCGAACCTGCCAATTCTGGTTAGCAACGATGGTCGCCTGTTGCCTCAAGCTTTTGAGGGCGGCATCCTGACTTCGAAGGATCTGGACAGCGTTACCTTCACCGCTGGTCAATTGAACAAGTCCATCGGCCGTGCTTCGAGCAACTGGACTGACCTGTCCGTTGCCGGTGCTACTCAGGGCTCCGACCAGTTCCGTTTCGCTGGTGCTGACTGGAAAGTCACCAAAGACCTGACCCTGCAGTACTACTACGCCAACCTGGAAGACTTCTACAAGCAGCACTTCCTGGGTCTGGTTCATGTTTACCCGATCAGCGACAACCAGTCCTTCAAGACTGACCTGCGTTATTTCAACAGCAGCGCTGACGGCAAAAACAGCCAGGCCGCAGCAGGCTATCGTTTCAACAACAACGGTGGTTACGCCTCTCACACCGGTGAAGTCGACAACCAGACCTGGTCTGCAATGTTCACTTACTCCCTGGGTGGTCACGCGCTCATGGTCGGTCACCAGCAAGTGGGTGACAGCGGCGGCATGGTCTACCTTGGTCAAGGTAACGTAGTGGATGGTCGCGGTCGTCCTGAAGGTAACGGCGGTTCAAGCTTCTACCTGTTCACCGATTCGATGATCAACGGCTTCAACCGTGCTGGTGAAAACACCACATTCGGTCAGTACTCGTATGACTTTGCCAAGGTCGGTGTTCCTGGTCTGAAGGCTGCGATTGCTTACTTGAGCGGTGATGACATCCGTGACGTAAACCGCAATCTGGGTACTCACTCCGAGTGGGAACGTGATATGCGCGTTGACTACGTGATTCAAAGCGGCGTGTTGAAAGGCTTCGGTACTACTGTACGTCACGGCACCTTCCGCGGTGACGTCGCTACTACTGCTGACACCGATCAAACCCGTATCCTCTTCAACTACACCTACAACTTCTTGTAAGTGTACTGAAGCCTGAAGAAACCCCGCCCGGTGCGGGGTTTCTTTTGCCTGTTTTTTGATATTCCTGGCAGGTCTATCAATCACATTATTTATTCTTTTTAACTTTTCTCAGCAGGGCGCACAGTAACGTCATACCAAGGCCTACCCGATACAGACAAGGAGCAACACCATGACACTGCGACTTGGCGACATCGCCCCTGACTTCGAGCAGGAATCCAGCGAAGGTCGTATCCGTTTCCATGAATGGCTCGGCGACAGCTGGGGTGTATTGTTTTCTCATCCGGCAGACTTCACACCTGTCTGCACCACTGAGCTGGGCTTCACCGCCAAATTGAAAGACGAGTTTGCCAAGCGCGGTGTAAAAGCCATTGCGCTGTCGGTAGACCCGGTTGACTCGCACATCAAGTGGATCGACGACATCAACACCACGCAAAACACCCAGGTTAACTTCCCGATTCTGGCCGATGCCGACCGCAAGGTTTCCGACCTGTATGACCTTATTCATCCCAATGCCAGCGACACACTGACTGTGCGTTCGCTGTTTGTGATCGACCCTAAAAAGAAAGTGCGCCTGACGATTACGTATCCGGCGAGTACCGGGCGTAATTTCCACGAGATTCTGCGCGTTATCGACTCGCTGCAATTGACCGACAACTACAAGGTTGCCACGCCCGCCAACTGGGTGGACGGCGATGATGTAGTGATTGTGCCGTCGATCAAAGACGAAGCCGAGATCAAAGAACGCTTTCCCAAGGGCTACAAGGCCGTCACGCCTTATCTGCGCCTGACACCTCAGCCAAACCGCTAATTTTCGATCTACCAAGCGTGGGGTTATTTGGGCCGATTCATCGGCCCTTTTTTATTCCTCCCTCATAGCCGCCGACTGCGTCGCTTGATCAAGCGCGGACGCAGAGCGTCCAGAACGGCATGCGACGCGGAGCGTCGCACGATAGTCGAGATCATCGTTCCTCACGCTCCAGCGTGGGAATGCCTGTGGTGACGCTCCGCGTCACAGATCTTCGCCCCGCCGCCTGTTCAAGATCGGACGCGGAGCGTCGCACGATAGTCGAGATCATCGTTCCTCACGCTCCAGCGTACGAATGCCGCGAGTAACGCTCCGCGTCACAGATCTTCGCCCCGCCGCCTGTTCAAGATCGGACGCAGAGCGTCGCACGATAGTCGAGATCATCGTTCCTCACGCTCCAGCGTACGAATGCCGCGAGTAACGCTCCGCGTCACAGATCTTCGCCCCGCCGCCTGTTCAAGATCGGACGCAGAGCGTCGCACGATAGTTGAGATCATCGTTCCTCACGCTCCAGCGTGGGAATGCCTGTGGTGACGCTCCGCGTCATGGATATGCGCCACGCCGCATACTCAAGATCAGACGCAGAGGGTCCAGAACGGCATGCCGCCGTAGTACGCCGCACGATAGTTGAAAAATAGTGCTGTCCTTTATATTCATTTATGGAATAACTAAATGAATAAATAAGATTTATAGATATAAAAAAGTGCTGTTAATGTCGTCCCTATTCCCGCCTTGTTCGTCTGTGACTGGCTGAGCAGGCACTACCCAACACCCGCTAAAGGAGCGCATATGCGCACTGTCATTTTGCGTCGAGGCCTTGTCGCTCTGTTTGCTGCTGCGGTCGCGCTTGGCGCGGTCACCCAGGCCCAGGCGGAAGATCTGCGCATCGGTTATCAGAAATACGGCACGCTGGTGCTGCTCAAGGCCAAGGGTTCGCTGGAGAAGCGCCTGGCCGAGCAGGGCGTAAAGGTTCAGTGGACAGAATTTCCGGGCGGTCCGCAGTTGCTTGAAGGTCTGAACGTGGGCTCGATTGATTTCGGCGTGACCGGTGAAACACCACCGGTTTTCGCTCAGGCAGCAGGCGCGGATCTGCTGTACGTCGCGTACGAGCCGCCAGCGCCGACCAGTGAAGCCATCCTGGTACCCAAAGACTCGCCTATTACTTCGGTCAAAGACCTGAAGGGCAAGAAAGTCGTCCTTAATAAAGGCTCGAACGTCCATTACCTGCTGGTCAAGGCACTGGAAGATGCCGGCCTGAAATACACCGATATCCAGACCGTCTTCCTGCCTCCGGCCGATGCGCGTGCCGCTTTCGAGCGCGGCAGCGTAGACGCCTGGGTCATCTGGGACCCGTACCAGGCCGCAGCTGAAAAGCAATTGCAGGCGCGGACCTTGAAAGACGGCACCGGCATCGTCGACAACCACCAGTTCTATCTGGCGACCAAGCCTTACGCACAAAAGAATCCGAAGGTGATTCAAGCCTTGATCGAAGAAGTTCGTGCAGTGGGCGAATGGTCCAAGGCTCACCCTGACGAAGTGACCAAACAGGTTGCGCCGTTGCTGGGGCTGCCCGCCGACATCACCCTGACCTCGGTAAAACGCCAGGGCTACGGTGCGCTGTTTATTACTCCGCCGGTTGTAGCGGCGCAGCAGAAAATTGCTGACACCTTCTACCAGCTCAAACTGATTCCGAAGCCGCTCAGCATTGCTGATGTGGTCTGGACACCTCCTGCTGCTGTTGCTCAAGCACAGTGATCGTCAGGCCCTTCGAGGAGACAACTCCATGAGCCTCAGTGCTTCGCAACGCATCATTCACCGACTGGCGCCCTGGGCACTTCCAGTCCTGTTGTTGGCCGTCTGGCAGCTGTCTGTCAGCGCCGGATGGTTATCCACACGCATTCTGCCCGCACCCAGCGCAGTCATTGAGGCGGGTATCAATCTGGTCGCGAGTGGCGAAATCTGGACCCACCTGGCTATCAGCGGCTGGCGTGCCGGGATCGGTTTCGCCATCGGCGGCGGCATCGGTCTGGCTCTGGGCTTTATCACCGGCCTGAGCAAATGGGGCGAGCGCCTGCTGGACAGCTCGGTGCAGATGATCCGTAACGTGCCGCACCTGGCGCTTATTCCGCTGGTCATCCTGTGGTTCGGCATCGACGAGACAGCGAAGATATTTCTGGTCGCGCTGGGCACGCTGTTCCCTATTTATCTGAATACCTACCACGGCATCCGCAACATCGATCCGGCGCTGGTAGAAATGTCCCGCAGCTATGGCCTGTCAGGTTTCAGCCTGTTCCGGCATGTGATCCTGCCAGGTGCCATGCCTTCGATTCTGGTCGGTGTGCGCTTTGCGCTGGGCTTCATGTGGCTGACGCTGATCGTGGCGGAAACCATTTCTGCCAGCTCCGGCATCGGTTACCTGGCGATGAATGCGCGGGAATTCCTGCAAACCGACATCGTGGTACTGGCCATTGTGTTGTACGCAGTCCTCGGCAAACTGGCTGATCTTGCGGCGCGAGGCCTTGAACGTGTGTGCCTGCGCTGGCACCCGGCCTATCAAGTGAGCAAAGGCGGTGCCGCATGACCAGTCTGAAACAGCAACCTCCACATTTGCTGCGCGGTATTCCGCTGGCAGTACGCAACCTGAAAAAAGCGTTCGGCACTCGCGAAGTGCTCAAGGACATCGACCTGCATATTCCGGCCGGTCAGTTCGTCGCCATCGTCGGCCGTAGTGGCTGCGGTAAAAGTACCTTGCTGCGCCTGCTTGCCGGTCTCGACAAGCCAACCGAGGGTCAATTGCTTGCAGGCTCTGCACCACTGGACGACGCTCGCGAAGACACGCGTTTGATGTTCCAGGAGGCGCGTTTGCTGCCTTGGAAGAAGATCATCGACAACGTCGGCCTTGGCCTGAGCGGCGACTGGCGTGCGCAAGCACTCGAAGCGCTCGAGGCCGTCGGCCTTGCCGAACGCGCCAACGAGTGGCCAGCGGCATTGTCCGGTGGCCAGAAGCAGCGTGTTGCTCTGGCACGTGCGCTGATTCACAAGCCGCGCCTGCTGTTACTCGACGAGCCGTTGGGCGCGCTGGACGCTTTGACCCGCATCGAAATGCAGCAACTGATTGAAAAACTGTGGGGCCAATACGGCTTCACGGTACTGCTGGTTACTCACGATGTCAGCGAGGCAGTCGCCATCGCCGACCGCGTGATCCTGATCGAAGAAGGCCAGATCGGCCTAGACCTGTTGGTCGACCTGCCACGTCCGCGTGTTCGTGGTTCGCATCGCCTTGCAGCATTGGAGGCCGAAGTGCTCAACCGTGTGCTGGCCCTGCCGGGTTCGCCACCTGACCCGGAACCGTTTTCGCCACTGCCCACGCAATTGCGCTGGGCAAATTAACCCTGATCCCCAAAGGAAGACATGCCATGACTATTAAAGCCATCAACGTTCGCAACCAGTTCAAAGGCACCATCAAGGAAATCGTCCACGGCGATGTACTGTCGGAAATCGACGTACAGACCGCTTCCGGCGTTGTGACCTCGGTTATCACCACCCGCTCGGTAAAAGAGCTGGAACTGGTCGTCGGCAGCGAAGTAATTGCCTTCGTGAAGTCGACAGAAGTCTCCATCGCCAAGCTATAAACAATGAATAAAAAACGCCCCGGACGGTCCTGACCCTCCGGGGTTTTTTGCTGTTTACCTAGCAATTATGTGAGGTAGGCGAAGTATCGGTTTTGCTGGATGCTGATAGCTGGTTCTATTTGAAGCATCAGCCATGACCTCTTCAGCCCAAGCAGTTTTATGCCGCTATCGCTACGACCCGCTGGACCGTCTGGCTTCCAGTTCGCCGGTGAGGCAGGAAGATATCCAGCGCTTCTATCGGAAGAACGTTCTGGCGACCGAGATTCAGGGGGCGTTGCGGAGCACGGTCTTTCAGCATGAAGACCGGCTATTGGCTCAACAGCGGCACGTTGATGATCTAGTGGACACGACGCTGCTGGCGACCGATCAGCAACGTTCAGTTTTGCAACTTGTGGATAACACCGGGGTTGAGTCTATGGCGTATAGCGTCTACGGACATCATCCGGCTGAAAGCGGACTAACCAGTTTGCTGGGCTTCAATGGCGAGCGACGAGATCCGGCGACCGGGCATTATCTGCTGGGGAATGGGTATCGGGCTTATAACCCGGTGTTGATGCGGTTTAACAGCCCGGACAGTCTGAGCCCGTTTGGCGAGGGAGGGTTGAATGCTTATGGTTATGTGGGTGGGGATCCGGTTGGGTTTGGGGATCCGTCGGGGCATATAAGTGCTGGGTTGCTTGATAAGTTATTACGCGCCGGAATAATTATACTGGCGCCTAAAAAAATACCGTTATCACAGTTGCCTGGCATGGTTGATGAATTGCCATATTCCTCTGCTACTGTTTCGTCAACTCCCTCGCTTCCCATTGCTTCATCAACAGGTGTGGGCTTGGCAAGTAAGAGTTCAATTTCCAGCTCGTCTGTTGATCCGAGTGCAGGCGGGACTTTAAAATCCATGATCAGAAATTATAAAGAAAAACGTGAAAATTTTAATCGTTTTTATAAATCTGGTGCAGCTGGCCAGCGCAAAGCAGACGTACTCAAGTTGGCAGAAACCACCTTCCGAGAAGAGTTGGATGTTACAGTGAAAGCGCTCGAAGTGATGGAGGCGTCGAAAGGAACCAGTGCTTTTGATCCTGAGAGGTACAATATTCTGAACGCCAGGTTTATCGAGCGAAAAAGAAAATATAGCAAACGTTTTACGCCTTATCATGAAGGTGTGAAGAAGATCCGTGAATAGTGAGCTTTAAATAACTCGCTTCACCAAAAACATCGGCAAATACAACCCCAAATAAGCATCAAACACCCGCATCCCTTCCTCAGCCATGCGCGGTGTGATCTCGTCATGCAATTGCACTGATCGCGCATACACCCGATCCCCCAGTTCCATCGCCAGCGCAAATACGTCCACGTCATCCGGCAGCGCAGGCAGCTGGAAGTGGCGGTCAAAGACCTCAAGCATCAAATGCCCCAGCTCTATATCGTGCTGGCGGTCTGCCTGGTTGATTTCGGTCAGGCCGTGCTGGGCAAGGATCAATTGGCGGGCGGCGGCGTCGGCGTTGTAGATGGCCAGCATGCGCAGTTCGACGATACGCGATAGGTCGCGCCAAGTGGTGAGCTGGTCGTGATCGATAGGCGCTTGCAGTGAGGCGCGGAAAGCCGCGTGAATATCGGCGGTCAGCGCTTCAAGCAGCGCCGGAACGCTGGCGAAGAAGTGATACACCGATGAGGGTGGAATACCTGCGCGTTCAGCCACGCTGTAGATCGACAGGCTGGCCACCCCTTGCTCGGCGAGCAGCGTGCGCGCGGCGTCGAGAATCGAATCGATCCTGGCCTGGCTGCGTGCTTGAGGTTTGCGGGGCGTGGCGGCGCGTGTCATGGGCGTGGCTCGTGGTTGGGCTGACGGCATTGTAAGGGATTCTGACTGGATGAATCTCTGTCGTCGCCAAACGATTATCGCTCCCACGCTCCGCGTGGTAGCGCAGTTCTGGACGCTCCGCGTTCTCTCCTGATTATGCGGCGCGAGAGGTGCTCCGGGCGCAAACAAAAACGCCGCAAAGCTCAAGGCTTTGCGGCGTTTTATGTTGCTCAGCCTCAATCAGACGGTGTGCAGGTACCAGTTGTACTCGAGGTCGGAGATGGAGTGTTCGAACTCTTCCAGCTCGCTCTCTTTACAGGCGACAAAAATGTCGATGTATTTTGGGTCGATGTACTTGGCCATCACCGGGTTGTCGTCCAGCTCGCGCAGTGCGTCGCGCAGGTTGTTTGGCAGGCTTTGTTCGTGTTGCTCGTACGAGTTGCCTTCTACCGGCGCGCCAGGTTCGACCTTATTGACCAGGCCGTGGTGCACGCCGGCCAGTACCGAAGCCATGACCAGATACGGGTTGGCATCGGCACCGGCAACGCGGTGTTCGATACGCACGGCATCGGCGGTGCCGGTCGGTACACGAACGGCGACCGTACGGTTGTCCAGACCCCAGGTCGGCGAGTTGGGCACATAGAACTGCGCACCGAACCGGCGATACGAGTTGACGTTCGGGCACAGGAAAGCCATTTGTGCCGGCAGGGTCTCGAGCACACCGCCGATAGCGTGACGCAATGCGGCGTTCTGCTCGGGATCCTCGCTGGTGAAGATATTCTTGCCATCGCGATCCAGAATCGAGATGTGGACGTGCAGACCATTACCTGCCTGACCCGGATAGGGCTTGGCCATGAAGGTCGTGTCCATCTCGTGATCGTAGGCGATGTTCTTGATCAGGCGCTTGAGCAGTACGGCGTAATCGCACGCCTTGATCGCGTCGGCAACGTGGTGCAGGTTGACTTCGAACTGTGCCGGGGCGCTTTCCTTGACGATTGCGTCGGCAGGAATGCCTTGCTCCTTCGCACCTTCAAGGATGTCCTGAAGGCAGTCGACGTACTCGTCGAGGTCATCGATCAGGTAGACCTGTGTCGAATGCGGGCGTTTGCCGGAGATCGGCGAGCGGGGCGGTTGCGGGCGACCGTTCACGTTCTCCTGATCGATCAGGTAGAACTCCAGCTCGAATGCGGCGCAGATGGTCAGGCCCATTTCGTCGAACTTGGCGACGACCTGGCGCAATACTTCACGCGGGTCGGCGAAAAACGGGTCGCCTTCGAGTTCGTGCATGGTCATCAGCAATTGCGCAGTAGGGCGCTTTTGCCATGGCTCGTTGCACAGGGTGTCGGGGATGGGATAACAGATTCGGTCAGCATCACCGATATCCAGGCCCAGGCCGGTGCTTTCTACCGTGGAGCCATTGATATCCAGAGCAAATAAAGAGGCCGGCAGGTTGATGCCTTTCTCGTAAACCTTATGGAGGCTGGTGCGTTCGATGCGTTTGCCACGCACCACACCATTCATATCTGCAATCAGAAGGTCAACGTACAGAACCTCAGGATGTTCCTTAAGGAACGCGTTCGCTTCGTTAAGCTGAACGGCACGCGGGGGTACCGACATGATGCAACACCTTTGTTGTTAAAAATATCAATCATCAATGATTGCGGATCTCAGTCAATCCGAAAGCCATGATGAAGTCAATAGAGCCTTTTTTGCCCTAAAACTGCGCCATATGGCCTTTTTTGCCGCTATTTAGGGCGTTTTATTCCGTTTCTGACCGTCGTTAAATACAAGCTAGAGCGGCCTGTCTTCTATTTTTAACGGGTTGTTGTATAAAAAAATGAACGAGGCTAAGCTCGATCGCAACCCAGTAGAGCAACAATAGCGGGGGTCCAATGCTTCACCTTTCCCTGGTCGACACGCGACTATCAAGTCCGTACAGCGCTCATCATGCCTGTGATATCGGTGCTCGTGGTGGGTTGCCACACCTTGCGACATCCCTGAACGGCTATCGAAGCCAGTCTGCTCTACTCTCAATGCTGGACATTACCACTATAACGGCTTCGTCAGTGTGACCGCGGTCGTCTGGAAATCCGGCCCCGCAGCTGTCACCTTACCCCTAATCGGCGTCTGCCGAAACGAGTTGTACAACATGACGCCGATGCGTCTGGAACGCCTGATCACGATCAGGACAATAAAACCCTGAGGTATTTATGAGTACCAACCTCGACCAGCTCACCGATTGGTTGAAAGAACACAAGATTACCGAAGTCGAATGCATGATGTCCGACCTTACCGGCATCACCCGCGGCAAGATCTCGCCGACCAACAAGTTCATCGCTGAAAAAGGCATGCGTCTGCCTGAAAGCGTGCTGTTGCAGACGGTGACCGGCGACTACGTAGAAGACGATATTTACTACGAGCTGCTGGACCCGGCAGACATCGACATGATCTGCCGTCCCGACCAGAACGCGGTGTACCTGGTGCCCTGGGCAGTCGAGCCCACTGCGCAGGTGATTCACGACACCTACGACAAGCAGGGCAACCCCATCGAGCTGTCGCCGCGCAACGTGTTGAAGAAGGTCCTCAAGCTTTACGCCGATCAGGGCTGGCAGCCAATCGTGGCGCCGGAGATGGAGTTCTACCTGACCAAGCGTAGCGACGACCCGGACTATCCGCTACAGCCACCGATCGGGCGCTCCGGGCGACCGGAAACCGGCCGTCAGTCGTTCTCGATCGAAGCGGCCAACGAATTCGATCCGCTGTTCGAAGACGTCTATGACTGGTGCGAGCTGCAGAATCTGGATCTGGATACGCTGATTCACGAAGACGGCACAGCGCAGATGGAAATCAACTTCCGTCACGGTGATGCCCTGTCGCTGGCTGATCAGATTCTGGTGTTCAAGCGCACCATGCGCGAAGCCGCGCTCAAGCACGACGTCGCGGCGACCTTCATGGCCAAGCCGATGACCGGCGAGCCAGGCAGTGCCATGCACTTGCACCAGAGCATCATCGACATCGAGACCGGCAAGAACATCTTCTCCAATGAAGACGGGACCATGAGCGAGCTGTTTCTGAACCACGTTGGTGGTCTGCAGAAGTTCATCCCCGAGCTATTGCCGCTGTTCGCCCCCAACGTCAACTCGTTCCGCCGCTTTCTGCCCGACACCTCGGCACCAGTGAACGTCGAGTGGGGCGAAGAGAACCGTACCGTCGGCCTGCGTGTGCCGGACGCTGTGCCGCAGAACCGTCGCGTGGAAAACCGTCTGCCAGGTGCCGATGCCAACCCCTATCTGGCCATCGCCGCCAGTCTGCTGTGCGGCTTCATCGGCATGGTCGAAGGTATCAACCCGAGCGCGCCGGTGGTCGGGCGTGGCTACGAGCGTCGCAACCTGCGTCTGCCGTTGACCATCGAAGACGCGCTGGAGCGTATGGAAAACAGCAAGACCATCGAAAAATACCTGGGCAAGAAATTCATCATCGGTTACGTCGCGGTCAAGCGCGCCGAGCATGAAAACTTCAAGCGCGTGATCAGTTCGTGGGAGCGGGAATTCCTGCTTTTCGCCGTCTGATCACGCAGAGCGCCGCAGCAGCAGGTATGCGGCGCTCTGATAACTGACCTGAATTAAAGGAAGTGCTGCATGAGTGCCCACAATAATCCGCAAACCCTCGAATGGCAGGCCTTGAGCAGCGAGCATCACCTGGCACCGTTCAGCGACTACAAACAATTGAAAGAGAAAGGCCCGCGTATTATTACCCGTGCCGAGGGCGTTTATTTGTGGGACAGCGAGGGCAACAAGATCCTCGATGGCATGTCCGGCCTGTGGTGCGTAGCCATTGGTTACGGCAGGGAAGAACTGGCCGACGCTGCCAGCAAACAAATGCGTGAGCTGCCTTATTACAACCTGTTTTTCCAGACCGCCCACCCGCCGGTGCTGGAACTGGCTAAAGCCATTTCCGAAATCGCTCCGCAGGGCATGAATCATGTGTTCTTCACCGGTTCAGGTTCTGAAGGCAATGACACGATGTTACGCATGGTTCGTCATTACTGGGCTCTAAAAGGCCAGCCAGACAAGAAAACCATCATCAGCCGCGTCAATGGCTACCACGGCTCCACCGTCGCCGGTGCCAGCCTGGGAGGCATGACCTACATGCACGAGCAGGGCGACCTGCCGATTCCGGGTGTTGTCCACATTCCGCAGCCCTACTGGTTCGGCGAAGGCGGTGACATGACGCCGGACGAGTTCGGTGTGTGGGCTGCCGAGCAACTGGAAAAGAAAATTATCGAGCTGGGCGTCGAGAATGTCGGCGCATTCATTGCCGAACCGATTCAGGGCGCAGGCGGTGTGATCGTGCCGCCTGATTCCTACTGGCCGAAGATCAAGGAGATCCTTTCCCGCTACGACATCCTTTTCGCCGCCGATGAGGTGATTTGTGGCTTCGGCCGCACCAGTGAGTGGTTCGGTAGCGATTTTTATGGCCTCAAACCCGACATGATGACCATCGCCAAAGGGCTCACCTCCGGGTACGTGCCGATGGGCGGCCTGATCGTGCGTGATGAAATCGTTGCGGTGCTCAACGAGGGCGGTGATTTCAATCATGGCTTTACCTACTCCGGGCATCCGGTGGCGGCAGCCGTTGCGCTGGAGAACATACGTATCCTGCGCGAAGAAAAGATCGTCGAACGGGTCAAGTCGGAAACGGCACCGTATTTGCAAAAGCGTTTGCGCGAGTTGAGCGATCATCCGCTGGTGGGCGAGGTCCGTGGCGTCGGGCTGCTGGGGGCCATCGAACTGGTGAAGGACAAGGTCACTCGCGAGCGCTACACCGACAAGGGCGCCGGGATGATCTGTCGAACCTTCTGCTTCGATAATGGCCTGATCATGCGGGCCGTGGGCGACACGATGATCATTGCGCCGCCACTGGTGATCAGTTTTGCGGAAATCGACGAACTGGTGGAAAAGGCTCGCAAATGCCTGGATCTGACGCTGGCGGTATTGCAGGGCTGAATCCGCAAAAAAAGGGTCGATTCAAGCGCAATGTGCGTTGTTTAACGGGTGTCGGCTTGAAAGCCTGCCCTGGAAGTTGCCAGACTAATGGCTACAAGCCGCTAACTGACGGTCAGTGATAAAAATACATTGGAGCTACGCATGAAAAAATTTGGCAAGACCCTTCTCGCGCTGTCCCTGATGGGCGTTGTGGCCGCCGCTGCGCAGGCCGATGATAAAGTGCTGCACGTCTATAACTGGTCCGATTACATCGCGCCGGACACCGTTGCCAAGTTCGAGAAAGAATCGGGCATCAAGGTGGTCTACGACGTTTTCGACAGCAACGAGACGCTGGAAGCCAAATTGCTCGCCGGCAAGTCCGGCTATGACATCGTTGTGCCGTCCAACAACTTCCTGGCCAAGCAGATCAAGGCGGGCGTCTACCAGGAACTGGACAAATCCAAACTGCCGAACTGGAAAAACCTCAACGAATCGTTGCTCAAAGCCGTTTCGGTCAGCGACCCGGACAACAAGCACGCATTCCCGTACATGTGGGGTTCGATCGGTATCGGCATCAACCCGGACAAGGTCAAGGCTGCGCTGGGCGCCGATGCGCCGGTCAATTCCTGGGACCTGCTGTTCAAGCCGGAGAACGCTGCCAAGTTGAAGTCGTGCGGCATCAGCTTCCTCGATTCGCCGACCGAAATGCTGCCGATTGCCCTGCATTACCTGGGCTACCCGACAGACTCTCAGGACAAGAAGCAGCTCGCCGAGGCTGAAGCGCTGTTCATGAAGATTCGTCCGTCGATTGGCTATTTCCACTCGTCCAAGTACATCTCGGACCTGGCCAACGGCAATATCTGCGTCGCAGTCGGCTACTCGGGTGACATCTATCAGGCCAAGTCCCGTGCTGCGGAAGCCGGTGGCAAGGTAAAAGTTGCTTACAACATTCCCAAAGAAGGTGCCGGTAGCTTCTACGACATGGTCGCCATTCCCAAGGATGCCGAAAACGTTGAAGGTGCCTACAAGTTCATGACCTTCCTGATGAAGCCGGAAATCATGGCCGAGATCACCAACGCAGTGCGCTTCCCGAATGGTAACGCGGCAGCGACGGCACTGGTCGACAAGGAAATCACCAGTGATCCTGGCGTTTATCCGCCTGCCGACGTACAGGCCAAACTGTATGCAATCGCGGACTTGCCTGCTGCCACGCAGCGGATCATGACCCGCAGCTGGACCAAGATAAAGTCAGGTAAATAAGCCTGTCATCAAACCTGTGGATGCTGCGTAGCCTTGGCTGCGCAGCCTCCAACAGACAGGAATATTGCCTAAACCTTTGCTGGTTGGACGCATAGACGGTAAGTTGCGCGCCGGTTTGGTTTTCCGGACGCCCTCCGGCGCTCAGGCCCCTCTGTTAAAAGGACTCATTCTTTGTCTATTTCTATTTTTTCCAAAGCCTTGCTGGCGGCTGCCGGGCTGACACTGTCGATCAGTGCTCAGGCTGAATCCACCGTGCATATTTATAACTGGTCCGATTACATCGGCAAGACCACCCTGGCGGACTTCGAAGCCGCGACCGGCATCAAGCCGATGTACGACGTGTTCGACTCCAACGAAACCCTTGAGGCCAAGCTGTTGGCCGGACGCACCGGCTATGACGTGGTGGTGCCGTCCAATCACTTCCTCGGCAAGCAGATCAAGGCTGGCGCGTTCCAAAAACTCGACAAGTCGCTGCTGCCCAACTACAAGAACCTCGACCCGGCGCTGCTCAAGCGCCTGGAGAAGAACGATCCGGGTAACCAGTACGCAGTGCCATACCTGTGGGGCACCAACGGCATCGGTTACAACGTCGAGAAGGTCAAGGCAGTGCTGGGTGTCGACAAGATCGACTCCTGGGCGGTGCTGTTCGAGCCGGAAAACATCAAGAAGCTGTCCAGCTGTGGCGTAGCGTTTCTTGATTCCGCTGATGAAATGTTGCCGGCGGTGCTCAACTACATGGGGCTGGACCCCAACAGCACCAAGGAAGCGGACTACAAGAAGGCCGAAGCCAAACTCATGGCGATTCGTCCTTACGTAACCTATTTCCACTCGTCCAAATACATCACTGATCTGGCCAATGGCGACATCTGTGTTGCAGCCGGTTTTTCGGGCGATGTGTTCCAGGCCAAGGCGCGCGCAGAAGAGGCAGGCAAAGGCGTGAAGCTCGCTTACAGCATCCCGAAGGAGGGCGGCAACCTGTGGTTCGATATGCTGGCTATTCCGGCAGACTCGAAAAACATCAAGGCCGCCAGCGCCTTCATCAATTACATGCTTGACCCCAAGGTGATCGCCCAGGTCAGCGATGAAGTCGGCTACGCCAACCCCAATCCCGCCTCCGGCGAGTTCATGGACCAGAAAATCCGCACCGATGCAGCGGTTTACCCGCCTCAGGAAGTGCTGGACCGCCTGTTCGTGAACAGCGAGTTGCCCCCCAAGGTGCAACGTCTGATGACCCGCAGCTGGACCAAGGTCAAGTCGGGCAAATAAAAATCCAGCACCCGGCCGTATTGGCCGGGTTGCCTACCTGTTGGGAGTTTCACCCATGGCAGTTGCCTCCGGCGCCTACAAGAAAGCCCTCGAAGGCGGTCAGCAACCCAAAGAGGTGCTGGTCAAGATTGATCGGGTCACGAAGAAGTTCGACGAGACGATTGCGGTGGACGACGTGTCGCTGCAAATCAACAAGGGTGAGATCTTCGCCCTGCTTGGCGGCTCCGGTTCCGGAAAGTCCACACTGCTGCGCATGCTGGCCGGTTTCGAGCGCCCGACCGAGGGCCGCATCTACCTAGATGGTGTCGACATTACCGACATGCCGCCGTATGAACGTCCGATCAACATGATGTTCCAGTCCTACGCGCTGTTCCCGCACATGACCGTGGCGGACAACATCGCCTTTGGCCTGAAACAGGACAAGCTGGCCAAGCCGGAAATCGAAGCCCGCGTGGCGGAGATGCTCAAGCTGGTGCAGATGACCCAGTACGCCAAGCGCAAGCCGCACCAGCTCTCGGGAGGCCAGCGTCAACGTGTGGCCCTGGCCCGCTCGCTGGCCAAAAAGCCCAAGCTGCTGTTGCTTGATGAGCCAATGGGTGCGCTGGACAAGAAACTGCGTTCGCAGATGCAGCTGGAACTGGTGGAGATCATCGAGCGCGTCGGCGTGACCTGCGTAATGGTGACTCACGATCAGGAAGAGGCCATGACCATGGCCGAGCGCATCGCAATCATGCACCTGGGCTGGATCGCGCAGATCGGCAGCCCGATCGACATCTACGAAACCCCGACCAGCCGTCTGGTCTGCGAATTCATCGGCAGCGTCAACCTGTTCGAAGGTGACGTGATCGAAGACATGGAAGCCCACGCGCTGATCCGCAGTCCCGAGCTGGAGCGCAATATCTATGTCGGCCACGGCGTCAGTACGTCGGTAGAAGACAAGCACATCACCTACGCCCTGCGCCCTGAGAAGCTGCTGATCACCACCGAGCAGCCAGGCTTCGAATACAACTGGTCACGCGGCAAGGTTCACGACATCGCCTATCTGGGCGGTCATTCGGTGTTCTACGTCGAGCTGCCGGGCGGCAAGCTGGTGCAATCGTTCGTCGCCAACGCCGAGCGTCAGGGCGCACGGCCTACCTGGGGCGATGAAGTCTACGTGTGGTGGGAAGACGACAGCGGCGTGGTACTGCGCTCATGAAAATCCGCAAGATCAAGCGCGCGTTCGAGCGCATAAAGCCCAACGGGCGGCAGATGGTCATCGGCGTGCCGTTCCTCTGGCTGTTTCTGTTCTTTGCCTTGCCGTTTTTGATCGTGCTCAAGATCAGCTTCGCCGAAGCCGACGTCGCGATCCCGCCATACACCGAGATCTTCAGCTACGCCGACGAAAAGCTGCAGATGGTCCTCAACTTCGCCAACTACACCTTGCTCAGTGGCGATGACCTGTATGTTTCGGCCTATCTGGGCTCGCTGAAGATGGCCTTCATCAGCACCTTGCTGTGCCTGCTGATCGGCTATCCGATGGCCTATGCCATCGCCAGCGCGCGCAAGGACCTGCAAACCGTGCTGTTGCTGCTGATCATGATGCCGACCTGGACGGCGATCCTGATCCGCGTCTACGCCTGGATGGGTATCCTCAGCAACAACGGGCTGCTCAATGCATTCCTGATGTGGCTCGGGCTGATCGACGCGCCGTTGCAGATCCTCAACACCAACCTGGCGGTGTACATCGGCGTGGTCTATTCCTACCTGCCGTTCATGATCCTGCCGCTGTACGCCAACCTTGTGAAGCACGACACCAGCCTGCTGGAAGCCGCGTCCGACCTGGGTTCGAGCACCTTCAACAGTTTCTGGAAAATCACCGTACCGCTGTCCAAGAACGGTGTGATCGCCGGCTGCATGCTGGTATTCATCCCGGTGGTCGGCGAGTTCGTGATTCCCGAACTGCTGGGTGGCCCGGAAACCCTGATGATCGGCCGCGTGCTGTGGCAGGAATTCTTCAACAACCGTGATTGGCCGGTGGCTTCGGCGCTGGCAGTCATCATGCTGCTGGTGCTGATCGTGCCTATCATCCTGTTCAACCGTAGTCAGGCCAAAGAACTGGAGGGCAAGGCATGAACCGCTTTCGATTCTCGAACCTGATGCTGGTTCTGGGTTTGCTGTTCATCTATGCGCCGATGGTGATTCTGGTCATCTACTCGTTCAACGCCTCGCAACTGGTGACGGTCTGGGGCGGCTGGTCGGTGAAATGGTACGTCGGCCTGCTGGACAACTCGCAACTGATGGGCTCGGTGATGCGCTCGCTGGAGATCGCCTGCTACACCGCCGTTGCTGCGGTGGCGCTGGGGACGATGGCTGCGTTTGTGCTGACCCGCATCAGTCGCTTCAAGGGTCGGACGTTCTTTGGCGGGCTGGTAACTGCGCCGCTGGTAATGCCCGAAGTGATCACCGGCCTCTCGCTGTTGCTGCTGTTCGTGGCCATGGCGCAATTGATCGGTTGGCCGCAGGAGCGCGGCATCATGACCATCTGGATCGCGCACACGACGTTCTGCGCGGCCTACGTGGCAGTTGTGGTATCGGCGCGGCTGCGAGAGCTGGACCTGTCGATTGAAGAAGCGGCGATGGATCTGGGCGCGCGTCCGTGGAAGGTGTTCTTGCTGATCACCATCCCGATGATCGCGCCGTCGCTGGCAGCCGGCGGCATGATGTCCTTCGCGCTGTCGCTGGATGACCTGGTGCTCGCCAGCTTCGTTTCCGGGCCGGGTTCGACGACTCTGCCGATGGAAGTGTTCTCCGCCGTGAGACTGGGCGTTAAACCTGAAATCAACGCAGTGGCTAGCCTGATTCTGCTGGCCGTGTCACTAGCAACCTTTCTGGTCTGGTTCTTCACCCGCCGCGCCGAAAACAACCGCAAGCGTGCGATCCAGCAGGCTATCGAGGAAAGCGCGGCAGACGCCTGGAAGCAGCCTGATCCGAGACGTGCTCCGGCGGCCTGAAAACCTGATCGTGCCCGGAGGGCGTGGGAGCGAGCTTGCTCGCGAACTGCCGGTTACCGGCAGCAACTAGCTATCTCGGTTTATCGCTCCCACGCTCCAGCGTGGGAGCGCAGCTCTGGACGCTCTGCGTCCGATCTTGATAGCGCGGTGCTACGCAGACTTGTGACGCGGAGCGTCACGAAAGGCATGCCAACGCGGAGCATTGGCACGATAGTCAAACCCGGTTGTGCCTGATGTACCGTGCGTGAAGGTTTCACTGTCGGTTCCCGACAGTTCGCGAGCAAGCTCGCTCCCACGAGAAGCCTCATTTCCGGGCTCGGCTATTCCCCCGGCACTAACCGTAAAACCCCTTCCGTATGCTCTGTCACGTCTTTCTCGCTGAAGCGCTGTGGCACGTACTCGCCACTCACAAACGCCTTGGCCTGATCCGAATAATGCTTGTCGAACGGCACGCCGCTCTGGCCTACCGGGTTGATACCCAGGCTATGCGCCGGGTCGGCGAAGTCGATAAGGCGGCGGGTCGAAGGGCCGTAGCCGACGGGCCACGGGGCAGGGCGGATGCTGGATGACAGGTTGTTCGGCACTTCATGGGTACCCGGCGCTGCATACGGGCCAACGTTGAAGATCATGTCCAGCGGCTTTTGCGACCCCATCGGGTGAGCCTGAGTAAGGGTGTGCGCCTTGCCCCACACCCATTCATCCGGGTTGGTGCCGTACAGCGACCGCAAGTGCGACACGCTGGCTCGCCAGGCTACCTTGACGGTATTGGCGCGGCTTTCTTCATGGGGTGAATTGCGATTGTTCCACCACGGCGAATCGGCATCGGCGGCCAGACGCGGCAGGGCGGCGTCCAATACGCGGGTCGACAGCAGCGTTTCGAACATCGTATCGCCCAGTTCGTCGTGGAATGTTTCTTCCGTCAGGTCGAACAGGAACTGGTTGAACAGTGTGGCACCCACCGAATCAACGGGGTAATCGCCTTTCCAGCTGGCCAGCCGCTCCACGAGGGCGATTTCGTCCGGGTCGCTGACAACGCTGCGCAGTACCGGAATCAGCGGTTTGAGAATGCTCGGTGCGTAATCGGTCTGCGTGCCCAGTTGCAGCGCCTTGCTGGCGGCCAGGTCCCACTTGATGGTGGAGTCGCTCAGTTGCCGGTTCAGCTCCTGACCGCGCTCGGCCGGGTTGTAGTAACCCGGAATCTGCATGCCGGTCGGCGACAGCGGCTGGAAGTTGGCGGACACGATGTAGCCGCGCGCCGGGTTTTCTTCGTGCGGGTTGGCGCTGAATGGGTAAAAGCCCGATTTGTCCGCCTGCGCGGTGCTGCCATCGAGGATGAAGCTCGGGTTGACGCCTTGCGGACGAATCGGCAGTTGCGCCGCAGCCCACCAACCGATATCACCTTTGGCATTGGCCCAGACAATGTTGAGGCCCGGCGACTGGATCTTCTCGGCGGCGCTGCGCATTTTATCCAACGTGTCGGCGCGGTTGGCTTCGTAGAAACCATCCAGCACCGGGTTGGCGGACACCAGAAATGACCACCACATCGCGATTGGCGTCTGGCCGGCGTTCTTGCCCATCACATTGTTGACGATCGGTCCGTGCGGCGATTCGAGCAGCGTCAGTGTGACCGGGGCCTGGCCCTTGACGGTGATTTGCTGCTCGGTGCGTTTCATGTCCACCCATTGCCCGTGGTACCAGACCTGATTCGGGTTGTCCGGGTTGGTCTTCTCGGCGATCAGGTCCACGTCATCGTTCTGGAACATGGTCAGGCTCCAGCCGAAATCCATGTTGTGGCCCAGAAACGCGAACGGATTGAGCCCCGGAAAGTGTCCGTACAGCTCAAAACCCGGCGCAGAAAGCTGTGCTTCGTACCACACCGAAGGCACGGAAAAGCGGATGTGCGGGTCGCCCGCGAGGATCGGTTTGCCGCTTTGCGTACGGCTGCCGGAAATCACCCAGGCGTTGCTGCCCTCGAACTGCGGCAGACCTGCGCCTTCCAGCGCTTTGTGGCTCAGCTGGGCCAACTGCGCCAGGCCTTTCCAGTCGGCGCTGGCCAATGCCGGTTTAGAACCGAGCATGCCGTCCGGATGCCAGTCCAGATCAAACACTTTCAAATACTGCGGGCCCAGTTGATCGCGCACATACGTCAGCAATGGTTCGGTTCTGAATGCTGCCGCAAAGCTGTACGCCAGATAGCCACCGATGCTCACGGTGTCTTCGGTAGTGAAGCGCCGCTTGGGAATACCCAGCGCGTCGAACTCCATCGGTCGTGCGTGGGTGTCCTGATACTGATTGACGCCGTCGATGTAGGCTTCCAGCGCTTTCCAGGTCGGGGTGTTCTTGTCCTGGCGTGCGACATACGCGTCGGCATGCTCGCGAATACGCAATGTGCGAAACAGTTTGTCGGTCTCGACCAGGTTCGGCCCGAGTATCTCCGCCAGTTCGCCACGCGCCAGACGCCGCAGCATTTCCATCTGGAACAGCCGGTCCTGAGCATGGGCATAACCCAGCGCTCGGTACAGATCTGCTTCGTTCTCTGCCCGGATGTGCGGCACGCCACGCTCGTCGTAACGCAGCGTGACAGGTGCCTGAAGATGGCTCATGGCAATCTCGCCATCACGGACCGGTTGTTTGCTATTGACGTACCAGCCCGCGCCGCCTGCAAGGATGGCGATGATGATGGCTAGAATGACGAGGCTGCGTTTCATCCGGGTTTCTCTGTGAATGGCGTGATGCATGGGCGAAGGCTATGGTTGTGCAATATGGCAGCAGCCTGACAGGCCGCCCTGCATAACACAGCGCGAAAGCCTACCGCGATCGAGTACGCAGTAAACATTAAGATAGCGTTCGCTACCGTGCAGTCTGATGGCGATGTGCCTAAGCATGTGAAGCGTGTGATTGCAGCCGAGCAGCTTGCCATGCCGGAGCATACAGAAGAATATCGTTACACAATTTTACTTACCGTTTCCCGGAATCTGGAAGCCACATGTCCGCCACGTTTGACCCCGATAAACTGCGCGCCAGCCTGCTGCCGCTGAATATCATCGACCCGCTTTCCATGGACGGACTGGCCTATCAACGCTTCTACGGCCTGGCCGGGCTGGGCGGCGAAAAAATCATACGCAGCTGGCTGGGGCGTCTCGATGTCGCGGGCTACGAGGTTGTCGGGCAGGTGTGGATGCCTGACAGTCCGGTCGCCACGCTGTTTCTGTTTCACGGTTTTTACGACCACATGGGGCTATACCGGCATGTGATCGAATGGGCGCTGGAGCAGGGGTTCGCCGTGATCGCCTGCGACTTGCCGGGCCATGGCCTGTCCAGCGGCAGTCGGGCCTGTATCAATGACTTCGCCGAGTATCAACTGGTGTTGCAACGTCTGCTGTCTGAAGCCGAAGGCCTTGGGCTGCCACATCCCTGGCACCTGTGCGGACAAAGCATGGGTGGTGCCATCGTGACGGATCACCTGCTTCATCAGGGGGCAGACTCGCCGGCGCAGGGGGAGGTGATCCTGCTGGCGCCGCTGGTCCGGCCGCGCGCTTGGGGCTGGTCGCGTCTGAGTTATCACCTGCTCAAACCGTTCGTAAACGGCATTGCCCGGCGTTTCACCGAAAACTCCAATGCGCCTGCGTTCCTGCCTTTTCTCCTGGCGGACCCTTTGCAGCCGCGTCGCCTGCCCACTGCCTGGGTCGGCGCGTTGTCGCAATGGATTGTGCGTATTGAGCGCGCGCCGCGCAGCCTGCGCAGCCCGTTGATCATTCAAGGTGACGCAGATATGACGGTCGACTGGTCTCACAACCTCACGGTTCTGAAAGGCAAGTTCAGCCAGCCGCAGATCCTGATGCTGGGGCACGCCCGGCATCATCTGGCCAATGAATCGCCGGAGTTACGGGCAAGGTACTTTGATTTTCTGGAAGGGCGTTTGCGCTAAGCCCTCGGTACCGATCAGGGGTTCAGGCTCGACGCACTTTGCCCAACCGCCAGTCCGGCGCGAATCGCAGCCAGTGCTGCCTGATAATAGGCTTTGCCTTCCGGTGACTCGGCGAAGGTCGAGAACTCTTCAAGTTCAGGGTCGGACAGGTCGCGGTACACATACAGCAGCGTGTTGTTCAGATCAGCACTCATCTGCGCCATCAGGCGCTCGCGCTGGCCTTCGAGCATGCCCTGCGCCTGGCCTCCACCGAGCAGGCCGGGAATCATCTGGCTCAGGCTGTCTGCGGCAACGCCTGCGATGGCAAGGCTGACTTCCGCGCCGGCCTCTCTGGCCGGCAGTGCCTGGGCCAGATGGCCGATCAACAACTGACGCGTTGCATCCGCTTCGATATGCGGCAGCCCTTGGGCATGTTTGGCCAGCTGATCGGCGCGGGTGGCGGTCAGCTCGGCGTTGACGATCTTTCGGCCCAGCGGCGACTGGAAAAACTGCAGCGACGGGGCAGGGTCCTTGAGGCTTTCACGCAGGCGCTTCGACGCGCGCTGGTCCATGGCCTGGGGGGAAAAACGCTGATTGCTGTTATTGACCAGCGCTTGATAAACCGCAGGCGGCAGGTTGTTGCTGTAGCGCTGTTGAGCAGCCTTGAGAGCATCGTTGAAATGCGCGCGCTGTTCCGGCCAGCCTGCGGCCTTGTACAACTGATCGTAGCTGTCTGCCCAGGCAGGGGAGGTGCAGAACATCAACAGCAAAACAAACAAACGACGCATTGGGGACTCCTGTCGGCAGGCCGCTATTCTCCGGGTGTTAGCGTGGATTTGTCGAGTTATGAGTGCCGTCGGCGAGTGAAATCTCACGCGTGTGATACCACATGTATACGCCTCTGTCGGATTTCATGGCTTATCGATACTATGCACGCCATGCGCATACCCTCTGACCACCCACTGCTGTTGCGAATCGTCGACGACCTGGCCGCCAACGGCTGGTCGCAGCAGAATATTTTCCTGCCCGAAGCTCTGACTCTTGAACTTGAGCAAGAGTGCCGAAAACGTGCTGCCGAAGGCGAGCTCGAGCCTGCCGCTATTGGCAAGGGCGCAGCGCAGGAAATACGCGAAGGTATTCGTGGTGACCGCATTCAGTGGCTTGAAGCGGGGCAGGTGCAGTGTTGCGACAGCTATCTGGAATTGATGGAAAGCCTGCGTCAGGCGCTCAATCGCGGCCTTTTCCTGGGGCTGGAGGACTACGAAAGCCATTTTGCGCTGTATCCACCGGGTGCCCGCTACCTCAGGCATGTGGATCGCTTTCGCGATGATGACAAGCGCATGGTGTCGGCGGTGCTTTACCTCAACAATGCCTGGCTGCCCGAGCATGGCGGCCAGTTGCGCATGTACCTCAAGGACGATGTGGCTTACGACGTCCAGCCTACAGGCGGTTGCCTGGTGGTTTTTCTGTCCGGTGATATTCCCCATGAAGTCATGCCTGCCAGCCGTGATCGACTGTCACTGACGGGCTGGTTCAGGCGCCGCGGTAACGAGCTGTTTCAGTAACCTGTGGCCTGTTCATGAAAACTGTTTCATCAATGCAGTGAGCCATTGAGCCCGGCTGCGGTCTATCTTGAGCACTCCTGAACCGACGGATTTGTTGTGTGAGGGTCGACTTACGTCAACTGCAACCGGAGCAATCATGAAATCCTTATTTTCTGGAACGATGGTCGCGGGCCTGTTGCTCAGCGCATCCATGCTGGTCAGCGCCGCCGATATGCCACGCACTGCATCCCCTGAAGGCGCCGAGGCGTACATCATCTCGCCCAAGGATGGTGAAACCGTGACTTCACCGTTCAAGGTGCAATTCGGTCTCAAAGGCATGGGCGTCGCGCCTGCGGGTGTGGATGTTCCCGATACCGGTCACCATCACCTGCTGATCGATGTGAACGACCAGCCAGCGATGAATGCGCCGCTGCCGGTCAGTGACAACATCCGCCACTTCGGCAAGGGCCAGACTGAAACCGAAATCAACCTGCCGCCTGGTCAGCACACATTGCAATTGCTGATGGGCGACAAAGGCCACATGCCGCTGAACCCGTCGGTCGAGTCGAAGAAGATCACGATCAATGTGAAGTAGGGCTGTCAGTGCTTGTATGACGCAGAGCGTCACGAACGGCATTCCCACGCTGGAGCGTGAGGAACGATTATCGCAACTATCGTGCGACGCTCTGCGTCGCATGCCTTTCTGGACGCTCTGCGTCCTCTTGCGACGCGGAGCGTCGTGAACTGCATTCCCACGCTGGAGCGTGAGGAACGATCGGTGCCCGCAAGACCATCGCTCGTGCCCACACGGGGTGGGCACGGCGCTCGGATCAGAACAGAACGCGGCTGCGGATGGTGCCTTTGATCTGTTGCAGCTTGGCTTGTGCCAAATCCGAGTACTCGGCGTCGACGTCGATGACCACGTAACCGACTTTCTCGTTGGTCTGCAGGAACTGACCGGAGATGTTGATGCCGTTCTCGGCGAAGACCTTGTTGATCTCGCTGAGCACGCCCGGGATGTTCTCGTGGATGTGCAGCAGGCGATGCTTGCCAGGGTGAGCAGGCAAGGCCACTTCCGGGAAGTTGACCGACGACACCGAGGTACCGTTGTCGCTGTACTTGACCAGCTTTTCTGCGACTTCCAGACCGATGTTGGCCTGCGCTTCGGCAGTGGAACCACCGATGTGCGGGGTCAGGATCACGTTGTCCAGGCCACGCAGCGGGCTTTCGAAGATGTCGTCGTTCGAGCGTGGCTCGACCGGGAACACGTCGATTGCAGCGCCGATCAGGTGCTTGTCCTTGATCGCGTCGGCCAGGGCGTCCAGCTCAACGACTGTGCCGCGAGCCGCGTTGATCAGGATGCTGCCCTTTTTCATCGCGCGAATTTCTTTTTCGCCGATCATCCACTGGGTTTCCGAGGTTTCCGGCACGTGCAGGGTAACGATATCGGACATGCCCAGCAGCTCGTTCAGGCTGGACACCTGAGTCGCGTTGCCCAGTGGCAGCTTGGTCAGGGTGTCGTAGAAGTACACCTGCATGCCCAGGCCTTCGGCCAGAACCGACAACTGCGTACCAATCGAGCCATAGCCAATGATGCCGAGCTTCTTGCCACGGATTTCGAAAGAGTTGGCCGCGCTTTTGATCCAGCCGCCACGGTGGCATGAAGCGTTTTTCTCAGGGATACCGCGCAGCAGCAGGATCGCCTCGGCCAGCACCAGTTCTGCTACCGAGCGGGTGTTGGAGTAGGGCGCATTGAACACTGCAATACCGCGCTCACGCGCTGCATTGAGGTCAACCTGGTTGGTGCCGATGCAGAAGCAGCCGACGGCAACCAGTTTCTTGGCGCAATCGAACAGCTCTTCGGTCAACTGAGTGCGGGAGCGGATACCGATGAAGTGTGCGTCGGCGATCTTTTCTTTCAGTTCGGCTTCCGGCAGAGACTTGGTGTGGTACTCGATGCTGGTGTAGCCGGCTGCCTTGAGGACGTCGACAGCGGACTGATGGACGCCTTCGAGAAGAAGGAACTTGATCTTGCTCTTGTCGAGGGAAGTCTTGCTCATCTGCGTAAACCTGTGTCCCGAAGAAAATTGGCAGGGGGTGCCCGGTTCGGCTCTGGGCACGACTCACGGGGGGCGTATGCTAGCATATGAGCCCCGCGAAACCTCATCCCGAACGTGAACCGTTCTCAGGATGCCCATGAATCGTTCGAGAGTTGATTCAATGACCGATCGCGTTTTGATTGATGAGCTGCAGACCCTGGTTGACCCCGGCAAGGTACTCACCGATGCCGGTTCTCTGGAAACTTACGGCAAGGACTGGACCAAGCAGTTCACTCCTGCGCCACTGGCCATCGTATTTCCCAAGACCACCGAACAGGTGCAGGCCATCGTACGCTGGGCCAATGAGCGGCTCGTGGCGCTGGTGCCTTCGGGTGGACGCACCGGGCTTTCGGCGGCCGCGGTGGCTGCCAACGGTGAAGTGGTCGTCTCGTTCGATTACATGAACCAGGTGCTGGAGCTGAATCTCACCGACCGGACGGCGGTCTGTCAGCCTGGCGTGATCACCCGGCAATTACAGGCGCTGGCTGAAGAGAGCGGCCTTTATTATCCGGTCGACTTCGCTTCTTCGGGCTCCAGCCAGATCGGCGGCAATATCGGCACCAATGCGGGCGGTATCAAGGTCATTCGCTACGGCATGACGCGCAATTGGGTCGCGGGCCTCAAGGTGGTCACCGGCAAGGGCGACCTGCTGGAGCTGAACAAGGACCTGATCAAGAACGCCACCGGCTACGATTTGCGCCAGTTGTTCATCGGTGCCGAAGGTACGCTGGGCTTTGTCGTCGAAGCGACCATGCGCCTCGACCGTGCGCCGAAGAACCTCACAGCGATGGTGCTGGGCACCTCGGACTTCAACTCGATCATGCCGGTGCTGCATGCCTTTCACGGCAAGCTCGACCTGACCGCCTTCGAATTCTTCTCGGACAAATCCTTCGCCCGGGTCATGGCGCGCGGTGATGTGCCGTCGCCTTTCGACACGCCATGCCCGTTCTATGTGTTGCTGGAGTTCGAAGCGACCACCGACGACCTGGCCGATCAGGCACTGGCGACCTTCGAGCACTGCGTCGAGCAGGGTTGGGTGCTGGACGGCGTGATGAGCCAGAGCGAACAGCAATTACGCAACCTGTGGAAGCTGCGCGAGTACATCTCCGAAACCATCTCGCACTTCACACCGTACAAAAACGATATCTCGGTCACTGTCTCGAAAGTGCCGGAGTTTCTGGCTGAAATCGACACGATCGTTGCCGAACACTACCCAGACTTCGAAGTGCTCTGGTACGGCCACATTGGCGACGGCAACCTGCACCTGAACATCCTCAAGCCCGAGGGCCTCGACAAGGACGAGTTCTTCGTCAAATGTGCCCGGGTCAACAAGTGGGTATTCGAGACTGTCGAAAAGTACAACGGCTCGATTTCGGCCGAGCATGGTGTCGGGATGACCAAACGTGACTATTTAACGTACAGTCGCTCGCCGGTCGAAATCGAATACATGAAGGCGTTGAAAGCGGTGTTCGATCCCAACGGGATCATGAATCCCGGCAAAATCTTCGCCGTTTGATCCGTCGCAACCATTTGATCCGTCGCAACAATAAGCAGGCTACCTCTTACAGCCTCAGGAGACGTCATGAGCTACCAGCACAAATATGTCGATGGCACCAACATTCACTTCCCCCTGGGTAAAGTGGTCTGCATCGGGCGTAACTACGCCGAACACGCCAAGGAACTGGGCAACGCGGTGCCTACCGAGCCGCTGCTGTTCATGAAACCCGGCAGCGCGGTGGTTGCGCTGGAGGGTGGCTTCACTATCCCGGCAGACCGCGGCTCGGTGCATTACGAAGCAGAGATCGTTGTCCTGATCGGCAAGCCTCTGAGCAAGAACCCTTCGCGCGAAGAAGTACTCGACGCGATCAGCGGCTTTGCGCCCGGCCTGGACCTGACCCTGCGTGACGTGCAGTCGCGTCTGCGTGAGAAAGGCCTTCCATGGGAGCTGGCCAAGTGTTTCGACGGCGCTGCGGTGATTCCGCCGTTCGTGCCCGCCGAGACCTTCCCTGACCTGGAGGACATCGGTATCCGCCTGACCCTCAATGGCAAGGTGGTTCAAGACGGCAACAGCAACATGATGCTCAACCCGATCGTGCCGATGATCCAGCACATGGCAGCCAACTTCTCGCTGCAGGCCGGTGACCTGATCATGACCGGCACGCCTGCCGGTGTCGGGCCGTTCAAAGCCGGCGACCAGATCGCACTGGAACTGGTCGGGCAGACGCCGTTCGAGAGCGTCGTCAGGTAACCCGACAGCATCTTCAGGCTGCACCCAAAGCCACGCGGGATCACTCCCGGGTGGCTTTTGTTTGTGGAGTGACTGATAGTTCAGCCGATTTTGCGTTTTTTTCACACCTGTTCTGGATAATCCGGCCGTCCCCGCAAGGGCACCACGTCGTCATGAAGTCTCATTTGCTCAGGAACACATGAATGGCCAGTACTGCCGCAGCGCCGCCTCGTAACAAAAAACGCTTCGCTTACTTGCGAAACATGCGCTGGTATTCGTGGTTGTTAGTGGTTGCCTTGCTGGGCTATGGGCTGGCCTTCATCATGCATTGGGATGATCGCGCGCTGCTCTGGTTTCAGGAGCGGTTCGAGAGCAAGGCAGGTCGTCACGCCAGTATCTGGCTGCCGGACTACCATGTGGATATCGACGCAAAGGTGCTGCCGGGCATGGAAAAGGACGAGGCGTCCGACCTGTCCTATAACCCGGTCACCAAAACGCTGTTTGCGGTCATGGGCAAAAATGCGTTTCTGGTGGAGCTGACGCTCACGGGCGATGTACTGCGCAAGATCCCGCTGGTGGGCTGGAGCAATCCGGAAGGTGTTGCCGTCATGAACGATGGCCTGATTGCGATCACTGACGAGCGCCAGCACAAGCTGACCATCGTTAAAGTAAACGCCGACACCACCACCCTGAACATCGCGGATTTCCCCCAGTACGAACTGGGCAAGTCTGCCAACCAGAACAAGGGCTTCGAAGGTATCGCCTGGGACCCGCAGCGTCAGCAGCTGATACTGGGCGAGGAGCGACCTCCCGCGCTGTACACCTGGAAAAGTGATGGCAGTGACGTGCTGAAAGGCGACAAGCAACCGCTGTCGAGTCGCTCGCTGGACATGCGCAATCTGTCGTCATTGAGCATCGACCCGCGCACCGGCCACATGCTCGCGCTGTCTGCCGATTCGCACTTGTTGCTGGAAGTCGACGAGCAAGGCGAGCAGGTAAGCTTCATGACCCTGCTGGGCGGCATGAACGGTTTGAAGGACACAATTCCGCGCGCAGAAGGCGTGGCCCTTGATGAGGCCGGTACGCTGTACATGGTCAGCGAACCGAACCTGTTCTATTCGTTTCACCGGGCGCTTCACAAGCACTGAGCCAGGACGGCAACTACACAGGTCGCCGATACACATTCGGCAAAAATATAGCACCATGCCATTAAGCTTGCTTTCAGGATGGCATGGTATCAATCCCGTCCGCTCAATCTGTCCGAGTCACCCTTCATGCGTCGCTCTACTCGCTCTTTAGTTCTGCTTCTGGCCCTTGTACCCCTGATCGTTGTGTTCGTGATCGCCAATCAGCGATACCGCTATGTTGAAAGTGCCCTGTTCGACTGGCAGGTGTTCTGGCAGTCCGACTCACTTCAGTCCATTGGTCTGGATCAGTACCGAGTCGTCACCGAAGCACAGGTGATCGACGGGCTGCAGGATGATGTCTCGGGCCTGAGCTACGACCCGGACCGCAAGAGCCTGTTTACGGTGACCAACCAGAACCCCGAACTGGTCGAGCTGAGCCTGGACGGTCGTGTGCTGCGGCGCATTCCGCTGGTCGGGTTCGGTGATGCCGAGGCTGTCGAATACATCAGCCCGGGCACTTATGTGATCAGCGATGAGCGCCGGCTCCGGCTGATTCAGATTCACGTCGATGACAACACCAAAAGTCTGGACGCCACCCAGGCAGAACAATTGACGCTGGGCATCACCGCCAGTGGCAACAAGGGCTATGAAGGGCTGGCCTATGATTCGGTTGGCAAGCGCCTGTTTGTCGCCCGCGAGCGTGATCCGGTGCAGATCATCGAAGTGCGCGGCTTTCCCAGGACCAACTCCGAGGCTCCTGGCAATCTGCAGGTCATCTCCAACAGCAAGCGCGATGGCCGACTGTCGGTTCGTGACCTCTCCAGCCTGCAATTCGATGAAACCAGCGGCCATTTGCTGGCGTTGTCCGATGAGTCGAAGCGCATTCTTGAACTCGACACCAGCGGTCATCCGATTGGCAGCGGCTCGCTGGCAAAAGGGGCGATGGGGCTGAGCAAGGACGTGCCGCAGGCTGAAGGGATGGCTATGGACGCAGAAGGGACGCTGTATCTGGTGAGCGAGCCGAACCTGTTTTACGTGTTCCGCAAGCCTTGAGCCTGTGAGGGTCATGCCCACCTTGCGTGGGCACGACCGGTTTTATCAGCGCGTCAGGGTTTTCACGCCTTCGGTGGTGCCCAGCAGCAACAGGTCGGCCGGACGGGCGGCGAACAGGCCATTGGTGACCACGCCGACGATGGCGTTGATCTGTGCTTCCAGCTCCACCGGATTGGTGATGCTCATATTGTGCACATCAATGATGATATTGCCGTTGTCGGTCAGAACGCCCTCGCGATAAACCGGGTCGCCGCCCAGTTTCACCAGTTGTCGCGCAACGTGGCTGCGGGCCATCGGAATGACTTCGACCGGCAGCGGGAACGCGCCCAGCACCGGCACCAGCTTGCTGCCGTCGGCGATGCAGATGAAGGTCTTGGCCACGGCCGCGACGATTTTCTCGCGAGTCAGTGCCGCGCCGCCGCCCTTGATCAGGTTCAGGTGCTCGTCGCTTTCGTCGGCTCCGTCGACATAGAACTCCAGATCGCTGACCGTGTTCAGCTCATACACCGGAATGCCATGGCCCTTGAGGCGCGCGGCGGTAGCTTCCGAGCTGGCGACTGTGCCATCGAATGCCGCCTTGTGTTTAGCCAGCGCATCAATAAAGCAATTGGCCGTGGAGCCGGTGCCGACGCCCACAATGCTTTTGTCATCGAGCTTCGGAAGGATGAAGTCGACAGCTGCCTGGGCGACTGCCTGTTTGAGTTGATCCTGGGTCATGCGGGCTCCACGGTGCCTGATGTAGGTAAAAAGAGGGGGTATGTAAAAAAGGCCCGCATTATAGCGGCGACTGCGCTGCAAAGCCCTGTCATTCGTATGGTCGTCTTTCGGTGCGCAGAGTAGACTTCCCGACCTTGCCCGCTTCGTCAGTGATGCCGCCCCGATGCTTGAACACTACGTCAAGAAAATCCTCACCTCCCGCGTGTACGACGTGGCTATCGAAACCCCGCTGCACGGCGCTCGCCAGCTGTCCGAGCGGCTGG
>NZ_JAWHPJ010000024.1:0-60010 GCF_032587815.1 Pseudomonas syringae group sp. 26L6 | reverse complement strand
TATCGTTCCTCACGCTCCAGCGTGGGAATGCAGTTCTCGACGCTCTGCGTCGCAAAGAGGACGCGGAGCGTCCCGAACGGCATGCGACGCAGAGCGTCGCACGATAATTGAGTTATCTGCGCAGACCGACGCAGAGCTTCAGTACGATAGTTGGGATTATCGTTCCTCACGCTCCAGCGTGGGAATGCAGGTCATGACGCTCTGCGTCGCAAAGAGGACGCTCTGCGTCCCGAACGGCATGCGACGCAGAGCGTCGCACGATAGTGGATCGTGCGCTCAGCGCACCTGCCAGCCGCCGCCCAGTGCCTTGTACAGCGCGATGCTCGCCTGCAAGCGTGCCAGCCGTAACTGCACGCTCACGTCCTGCGCCTGATACAGCGTGCGTTGGGTTTCCAGTACCGTCAGTAAGTCCTCGGCACCTTCTTCATAGCGGCTCTGGGCAATGTTGAAAGCGGTTTGCGCCTGTTTGAGTTCTTCTTCGTGCCAGTAGCGTTGCTGGTCCAGGCCTTGAATGCTGTTCAGAGCTTTTTCGACGTCAGCGAAGCTGTTGATGATCGCTCCGCGATAGGTTTCCAGCAGCTCTTCCTGACGAGCTGTGGCCCTGTCGCGCTCGGCAGCCAGACGGCCATTATTGAAGATCGGCCCGACCAGACCGGCAGCCAGGCTGCTGAACGGTGCGCGCAACCAGTCTTCGGCGCGGGTGGCTTCGGTGCCGAGCCTGGCGCTCAGGGTCAGCTTTGGCAGCATGGCAGCGCGCGCCACCGTGACATTGGCTTGCGCCGCGGCCAGTTCAGCTTCGGCTTTGGCCAGATCCGGGCGGCGGGTCAGCAGTTCGCTGGGCAGACCGGGGCCGATGTCCGGCCAGTTCAGGGTGGCGAATGCCTGATCACCGAGGTTCAGATTCTGTACCGGCTGGCCGAGCAACGCTGCCAGGCTGATCAACTGCTCGTTGGCCAGTTGCTGAACGCGTGGCAGTTCGCGCTGCTGGGTCGCGACCAGGTTTTTCTGCTGCGCCAGTTCCAGTGCAGTGGCCGAACCCGAGTCGTAACGGGTCTGCACCAGCCTCAAAACGCTTTGCGCGTTGGCCAGGTTCAGCTCGGCAATCCGGCCTTGCTCGCGCGCCGCGAGGGTTTGCGCATAGCGGTCAGCGACGTTGCCGAGCAGGGTCAGTTCCACTGTCGCCTGATCGAATTCGCTGGCCCGCAGGCTTCGTAGCGCACTGTCGCGTCCGGCGGCGATACCGCCCCAGAAATCCACTTCATAGCTGGCGGTCAGGTCGCTGGTGAAGTTGTTGGTGTTGTTGTCGTCGGAAGGGTTGGCCTTGCGGTCGCTGTTGCGCACGAACTTGTTGCGTTCGCCGCGCAGGTCAAAGGCCAGCTCCGGGAGCAAAGGTGCGCCGCCAATGATGGCGGTGGCCTGCGCCTGACGCACACGCGCCATTGCTGCAGCGACTTCGTGGCTGTCGCGACTGGCCTGTTCGATCAGGCGATTCAATTGCGGGCTGCCGAACTGCTGCCACCAGCGGGCGTCGCTGCGCTGGGCGGCAGCGCTCTGGGCAAACGCCCAGCGTGCAGGTGGCTGAATGCCGCTGTCCAGGCGCGGAGCCGGGGTATTGCAGGCGGTCAGTAACAGGCAGACGGTCAAAAGGGAAAGGCTCGGCTTCATTGATTGTTCATTCACTGGTAAGGGCCGCAACCGGGTCGAGCCGGGCAGCTTTGCGGGCAGGCATGAAGCCGAAGATCACGCCGGTGACCAGTGCGCAGGCAAACGCTCCGGCCACTGCCGGCACGGTGAACGCAACCGCCACCTTGCTCAGCAACAAGGCTGCGCCCATGCCCAGCGCCAGCACGACACCGGCCAGCCCGCCGACCACGGAAAGCATCACCGCTTCGGTGAGGAACTGCCGCAGGATGTCGCTCTGCCGCGCGCCGGTGGCCATACGGATGCCGATTTCACGGGTGCGCTCACGCACGGTCATGAGCATGATGTTCATCACGCCGATGCCGCCGACCAGCAACGAGATGGCCGCAATCGAGCCGAGCATCAGCGACAGGGTGTTCTGGGTGCGTGCTTCAGCCTGGATCATCGCGGCGTTGTTGGTCAGCTCGTAATCCTGCTTGCCGTTATGCAGGCGTTGCAGCAGGTTGCGTATTGCTTCTTCGGCGTGTTTGACGTTGTTGGCATCGCGTGTAGCGATGGTGATGTACTCGGGGTCCTGCGAGCCAAACAGACGGATGCTGGCCGCCGAGTAGGGAATGGCGATGCGGTTGTCGCTGTCCAGGTCACCGGAAGTGGCACCTTTTTCCTCAAGCACGCCGACCACCTGAAACGGCACGTTTTCGATCAGGATGTACTGGCCAATAGGGTCGGTATGCTCGCCGAACAGTTTCTGGCGAACTTTGTAACCAATCACTGCCACGGCGGCAGCACTTTGCTCATCCGCTTCGCTGAAATAACTGCCTTCCACTACCGGCCAGTTGAAGATCGCCGGAAAGTGCGTGTCGTTGCCGCCGACATAACTGGAATGATCGACGTTGCCGTAGCGCACGCCGGCCTGTCCGCCGTTGACCGGCATGATCATTTTTACCTCGGGCAGCTCGCCCAGCGCCGCGACCTCTTCAAGCGTGATGATGCCCTTGGGTGCACGCGGGTTGGGGGCCTTGCCGTTGAGGTAAATGATGTTGGAGCCGAACGAGGACATCTGTGCCATGACCTGGCGCTTGCTGCCTTCACCGACCGCCAGCATGACCACCACGGATGCAACGCCGATGACGATACCCAGCAGCGTCAGCGCGGTACGAAAGCGGTTGATCCACATCACCCGCCACGCGGCCTGAACCGCGTCGAGCAGTTCGCCTTTCCACGCCCCGCGACTGCCGCTGCCGTCGCTCAGACGCTTGCGCAGGTCGACGGCCTGTAGCGCAGCGGGGTTGGCTGAACGTGGCGCAGACAGATCGCATGCGGTATCGCTGACCACCAGGCCGTCGCTGATCTCGATGACCCGTTTGGCGCGGGCTGCGACTTCCCGGTCATGGGTGATCAGGATCACCACATGGCCCTGGCTGGCCAGTTCGTCCAGCAGCGCCATGACCTCGGCACCGCTGTGGCTGTCCAGCGCACCTGTGGGTTCGTCGGCGAGGATGATATGCCCGCCATTCATCAAGGCGCGGGCAATGGACACCCGTTGCTGCTGACCGCCAGACAGCTGGTGTGGCCGGTTGCCGGTGCGCGACCCCAGGCCCAGCCGGTCGAGCAGTGCGGCAGCTCGGGCGTGGCGCTCTGCGGCGGGTGTGCCAGCGTAGATGGCTGGCATTTCAACGTTTTCCTGTGCCGAGCCGGAAGGGATCAGGTGGTAGCCCTGAAACACAAAACCGAATGCCTCGCGGCGCAGCCAGGCGAGTTCGTCGCTGCCCAGATCGGCGACGTTTTCCCCGGCGAACAGGTATTCACCCGAGGTCGGGCGATCGAGGCAGCCGAGGATGTTCATCAGTGTCGACTTGCCGGAACCGGAGGCGCCGACAATCGCTACGAATTCCCCGGCATGGATCGATAAATCGATGCCACGCAGAACGTTGACCAGCGGGCTGTCGCCACCGCCGTAGGATTTGCGGATGGCGCGCAGGTCGATCAGCGGCGTTTGCATTCAGCCCCCGCTGCCGACAGAAGCCGGCACCAACAGGCGATCACCTTCATTCAAACCGTCGAGCACCTGCACGCGCAGGCGGTCGCTGATGCCGGTGCGTACCTGACGGTTTTGCACTTCGCCATTGGCGGACAGCACCTGCGCGATCTGCACATCGGCCTGAGGACCGTTCTGCAAGGCTGCGAGCGGGGCGGTCAGGGTGTTCTGCGCGCTGCCGGCGACGAAGAATATCTGTGCGGTCATTTCTGCCATCAGTGCCTGGTCGCTGTTATCAACGTCCAGCAGCACGGTGTACAGCACAACCCGACCGCCGCCGCTCTTGCGCGCACTGCTCGGACTGCCGCCGCCCTGATTGGCTTGATCCAGCGGTCTGGGCGGCACTGGCAGAATTTGCCGCACCGTGCTGCTCCAGCGCCGATTGCCACCGCTGAGAGTGGTGAAGTAGGCCGTCATGCCGGGTTTGACATGGCCAATATCAGCTTCCGAGACTTCGGCCCAGACTGTCATGGGCGACAAGCGGGCGATGCGCAGAATCAGCGGCGTCTGCTGTTGCGCGTTCAGGGTCTGACCTTCTCGCGCATCCAGTGCGACCACCGTGCCGCTCATGGGGGCGTAGATGCGCGTGTAGCCCAGCGCCGCCTCGTCACTGCGCAGCGCCGCCTGAGCTTCCAGGATCTGTGCCTTGAACATGTCGACCCGTGCCTGTGTGGCACGAAATTCCGATTCCGCAGCCTGCACGTCTTCGGCACGCGTGGCACCGCCCGCCGCAAGGCGTTTCTGACGTTGTTGCTTCTGTTCGGCCAGCTCGTGCAGCGCCCGCTGCTCCTGAAGCTGGGCCTTGAGGTTTTCGATGGCGTAACGCGCGGCGTCCAGCCTGGCTTTTTGTGTCGACGGATCGATTTCGACCAGCAAGTCGCCTTCCTTGACCTGATCGCCGACCTGCGCGTGGATTTTCATGATCTGCCCGGTGGCCTGCGAGCCAACGTCCACATAGCTGCGTGGCTGCAAAGTGCCCAGTGCGGTCACGCTGTTTTCGATGTTGCTGCGGGTCACCGTCACGGTCGCTGCATGACCTTTGCTGTCGGGCATGATCTGCCAGGCACACACGGCGATGACCGGGAACAGGCACAGCGCCACGAGAAGGGCGCGTCGAGGAGGGCGAGAGCGTTTCATGCAGGTTCCTGGGGTGGGAAAAATCAACCGATCGACGGACGCCGGCTGCAGAGCGAGCCTTTATATAGAGCTGCCCTTTAAACGAGGGATGAGGACGGGAATTTAGCGTCGGCTGCAGGTTGCATTGCGCGAGTAAATTTTGCGTCTGCGCTTCGTTTAAGGGGAGCGGCTAATTCGGGTCGTCTTGTCGAGTTGGAGTCAGCGTGATTATTTCCAGACCCCTGTGCGGTTTTGTGTTTGCAGGTCTTTCTTTCGCGGTGATATTGCCTGCCCAGGCCCTGGTTGCCGCGGATCATCAGGCCGCCCGTGCCGAAATCCGGCGTACCGGTTTTGGCGTGCCGCATATCGTCGCCGCCAATGAGCGCGGTCTGGGTTACGGCATCGGTTATGCGTATGCGCAGGACAACCTGTGCCTGCTGGCCAACGAAATCGTCACCGTAAACGGCGAGCGCTCACGCTATTTCGGGCCGGACAAGGCGACCCTTGAGCAACGCAGCAACATGGCCAGCGACCTGCTGTTCAAGTGGCTCAACACGCCTGAGGCACTGGCTGATTTCTGGAAAGCCCAGCCGCCCGAGATTCGCCAGTTGATGCAGGGCTATGTCGCCGGCTACAACCGCTCGCTGGGTGAGCAGAAGGCCAAGGGGCTGCCGCAGCCTTGCGCAGCCGATTGGGTTCGACCGATCAGTACCGATGATTTGCTGCGCCTGACTCGCCGCTTGCTGGTCGAGGGCGGCGTAGGGCAGTTCACTGAGGCCTTTGCCGGTGCCAAACCGCCTTCTGCGCAAAAGCCATTGCAGGTTGATAGCCAGCAGGTTCAGGCGCTGCAATTGGCCGCTGTGCGCAACCAGCGCTTTGCCCTGGAGCGTGGCAGCAATGCCGTTGCAGTAGGGCACGAGCTGTCCGCCAATGGGCGCGGCATGCTGTTGGCCAACCCGCATTTTCCATGGGGCGGCGGCATGCGTTTCTATCAAATGCACCTGACCATTCCTGGCAAGCTCGACGTGATGGGCGCCGCATTGCCGGGCCTGCCGCTGATCAATATCGGTTTCAACCGGCATCTGGCCTGGAGCCATACCGTCGACACGTCGAAACACTTCACCTTGCATCGCTTGCAGCTCGACCCGAAAGACTCGACCCGTTACCTGCTGGATGGAAAATCCATCGCTATGGGCCAGCAGCAAGTCAGCGTCGAGGTGAAGCAGCCGGACGGTAGCCTCAAGGCTGTGCCACGCATCATTTATTCCTCGAAGTTCGGCCCGGTGGTGCAGTGGCCGGGCAAGCTGGACTGGGATGACAAGTTCGCCTTCAGCCTGCGTGACGCCAACCTGGAAAACGACCGTGTGTTACAGCAGTGGTATTCGATGGACAAGGCTGACAGCCTCAAGGCGTTTCAGGATTCGGTGCACAAGATTCAGGGCATTCCGTGGGTCAATACCCTGGCGGTCGATGCCAAAGGGCAGGCGCTGTACATGAACCTCTCGGTAGTACCGAACGTGGACGCCGCCAAGCTCGCCAAGTGCAGTGACCCGCGTATCGGCACCGAGCTGATCGTGCTCGACGGCTCGCGCAGTGAATGTAACTGGGACATATCCGCGGAGGCGGCTCAGGCGGGTATTTATCCGTCCTCACGCCAGCCGCAACTGTTGCGTAGCGACTTTGTGCAGCATTCCAATGACTCTGCCTGGATGGTCAATCCCGCGGCACCACTGAAGGGATTTTCGCCGTTGATCAGCCAGGACGGTCAGCCACTCGGTCAGCGTGCGCGCTTCGCGCTGGATCGGCTGGGCAGCCTGCAACAGGCTGGCAAGGTCAGCGCCGAGAATCTGCAAGCGATGGTCATGGACAACGAGGTGTATCAGGCCGGGCAAGTGCTGCCGGATCTGTTGAAGTTCTGTGCTTCGGAGCTGGGTGATGATGTAACGCGTCTGACGCCGTTGTGCGCCGCCTTGAAAGCCTGGGACGGACGCGCTGATCTGAACAGTGGCATCGGGTTCGTGTACTTCCAGCGGATCATGACATCCATGCAAGGCGTTGCCTCGCGCTGGCGTGTGGTGTTCGACCCGCAGAACCCGATCCATACGCCAACCGGGCTGGCCATTGAAAACCCTCAGGTTGCCAGCGCACTGCGCGCCGCCATGCTTGCGGCGGTTGATGAGGTGGCCAAGGCCGGTCTTTCGCCCGAGAGTAAATGGGGCGACATTCAGGTCTCCAGCCTCAGCGGCAAACCCATTCCGATTCATGGTGGCCCGGCCGGGCTCGGCGTCTACAACGCCATGCAGACCATCGCTGGCAAGGACGGCAAGCGTGAGGTGGTGAGCGGCACCAGCTATCTGCAGGTGGTGACGTTTGATGAGCAGGGGCCCAAAGCGCAAGGCCTGCTGGCGTTCTCTGAATCGAGCAACCCGCAGTCGGCCCACTCGAGGGACCAGACCGAGGCGTTTTCGAAAAAACAGTGGAGTGAGTTGCCGTTCACCGAACAGCAAATCAAGGCTGATCCAGCGTATCAGGTGCAGGCGATCAGCGAGGAGGGCAGCCGCTGAACATGGCAGGAGAAGCGTTTGGGCCGGGCGGCCCAAATGCGCTTGCCTGTCGGGATTAGCCGCCGGGCGTATCGATATCGGCGTCAACACCTTGGGTAGGCTGATGATTGCGCAGATCCTCGGTTTTTTCCTCAGGCTCATGGTCAGGCACGTAAGCGCTGTCGCCGGATGACTGGCTTTGGCTTTGGCTTTGGCCTTGAGACTGAGACTGGCTGGGAGCAGGGCTTTTGCCCTGATTCTGGCATCCACCTTTTTCCGTTTCTGGTTCTACGTCCGCAACCTGTGGCTCGATGGCCGGGTCGTTGCGGTCTGCGCCCTGGTCAGCGGGCGTATGCTGGCCCGGTGGCTGTTCTTTCTGACGTTGCGGTTCGATGGACATGAGTACCTCGATATCTGTTTCAGAAAATGGTCTGACAGGGTTTCGAAAGGTAGCCATATGGATCGTTCGATTCAGTTGCCGAACGGTGCTGAAGGAGGGTGATGCAGGATTGGGTGTTGTGTGAGGCTACGGGAGGTACGATGTTCGCGAAGGGGGCCGTACAGTTGCATGAGATGCATTGAACGGAATATAGCCTTCGCGAACAGGTTCGCTACAGAAGATATAGGCAGCGCGGTTAGAGCACTTTTTTGATTGCGTCGCACACGGCATCAATATTCTTCTGGTTCAGCGCCGCCACGCAGATACGCCCGGTATCCAGCGCGTAGATGCCGAATTCGCTGCGCAGGCGTTGTGCCTGTGCGGCGGTCAGGCCGGAATAGGAGAACATGCCGCACTGACGGCCGACAAAGCTGAAGTCCTGACCGGCCGGGTTATCCGCCAGGCGCTCGACCATGGCTTTGCGCATGCCTTGAATGCGCACGCGCATCTCGCCGAGTTCTTCTTCCCACAGGGCGCGCAGTGCCGGGTCATTGAGGACGGCAGCGGAAATGATTGCGCCGTGGGTCGGCGGGTTGGAGTAGTTGGTGCGGATCACGCGCTTGACCTGCGACAGAACGCGGGCAGTTTCTTCTTTCGATTCGGTAATGATCGACAGCGCGCCCACACGTTCGCCATACAGCGACAGCGACTTGGAAAACGAGCTGGAGGCGAAGAAGGTCAGGCCCGACTCGGCGAACAGGCGCACAGCCAGTGCATCTTCCTGAATGCCTTGACCGAAGCCCTGGTACGCCATGTCCAGAAACGGTACATGGCCCTTGGCCTTGACCACTTCCAGCACTTTTTTCCAGTCATCCAGGCTCAGATCGACGCCAGTCGGGTTGTGGCAGCAGGCGTGCAGCACAACCACAGAGTTGTCTGGCAGGTTCTGCAGGTCTTCAAGCATGCCGGCGCGGTTCACGTCGTGGGTGGCTGCGTCGTAATAACGGTAGTTCTGCACCGGGAAACCTGCGGTTTCGAACAGTGCGCGGTGGTTTTCCCAGCTTGGGTCGCTGATCGCTACCACTGCGTTGGGCAGCAGTTGCTTGAGGAAGTCGGCACCGATCTTCAAGGCACCTGTGCCGCCGACCGATTGAGTGGTCAGCACACGGCCTGAAGCGATCAGCGGTGAATCAGCTCCCAGCAGCAGTTTTTGCACGGCCTGGTCATAAGCGGCAATGCCGTCGATCGGCAGGTAACCGCGCGGCGCGTGCTGGGCGACACGGATCTTTTCAGCTTCAGCCACGGCACGCAGCAGAGGAATGCGCCCCTCTTCATCACAGTAGACGCCTACGCCAAGGTTGACCTTGGTGGTGCGGGTGTCGGCGTTGAAGGCTTCGTTGATACCCAGGATCGGATCGCGGGGTGCCATTTCGACAGCGGAGAACAGGCTCATTGTGCGGCGGCTCTTGATGAAGAGTGGGTAGGGATGCACGCTGCGGCTGAATGCGCCAAAGCGGTGCACAAACAGGGCTTAGTATAGAGAGCATCCCCTCGCCGGGCGACAGGTCGGGGCGGCTTTTTTCGAGGTTATGTGCATATTTTCAGAACGTTCGTCCCGTTCGAGCCTCAATGCTTTAAGTGCGTGACTTGAAAGGCCAGCATGTGGCTCCATCTAGTAAGCATCATTTCAAGACATCGCAGCACGCCCTTTCCCGGCGGGACCTGGCGTTGGCGATGATTTCGTCATGGCCTGTCAGTCCATTCAGGTGAGGCGAGCCCTTTGCGCGATCCCGTCGCGTACGAATCAAGTCGCGTATGAACCAAGAGGTAGGATATGTCCGAGTTCCAGCTCGTTACCCGTTTTGAGCCAGCCGGCGATCAGCCCGAGGCCATTCGCCAACTGGTCGAAGGGATCGACGCAGGGCTCGCGCACCAGACCTTGCTGGGGGTGACCGGCTCGGGCAAGACGTTCAGCATCGCCAACGTGATCTCTCAGGTGAAGCGCCCGACGCTGGTCCTGGCACCGAACAAGACCCTGGCCGCGCAGTTGTATGGCGAATTCAAGGCGTTCTTCCCGAACAACGCCGTGGAATATTTCGTTTCCTATTACGACTACTACCAGCCCGAGGCCTATGTGCCGTCGTCTGACACCTTCATCGAGAAGGATGCGTCGATCAACGACCACATCGAGCAGATGCGCCTGTCTGCAACCAAGGCGCTGCTGGAGCGCAAGGACGCGATCATCGTCACCACGGTGTCGTGCATCTACGGCCTGGGCAGCCCGGAAACCTATCTGCGCATGGTCATGCACATCGACCGTGGCGACAAACTGGACCAGCGCGCCCTGTTGCGACGACTGGCCGACCTGCAATACACCCGCAACGACATGGACTTCGCCCGTGCGACGTTCAGGGTGCGTGGCGATGTCATCGACATCTACCCGGCCGAATCCGATCTGGAAGCGATCCGCGTCGAGCTGTTCGATGATGAGGTCGAAAGCCTGTCGGCGTTCGATCCGCTGACCGGTGAGGTGATCCGCAAGCTGCCGCGCTTCACGTTCTACCCCAAGAGCCATTACGTTACCCCGCGCGAGACGCTGATCGAGGCAATGGAAGGGATCAAGGTCGAGTTGCAGGAGCGTCTTGAATACCTGCGCACTCAGAACAAGCTCGTGGAAGCCCAGCGTCTGGAACAACGGACCCGCTTCGATTTGGAGATGATGCTGGAGCTGGGCTACTGCAACGGTATCGAAAACTACTCGCGCTACCTGTCGGGCCGTCCGTCCGGTGCGCCGCCTCCGACCCTGTTCGACTACCTGCCTGCCGATGCCTTGCTGGTGATCGACGAGTCTCACGTCAGCGTGCCGCAGGTCGGCGCGATGTACAAAGGCGACCGCTCACGCAAGGAAACCCTGGTTGAGTACGGGTTTCGTTTGCCATCGGCGCTGGATAACCGGCCCATGCGCTTTGACGAGTGGGAAGCGATCAGCCCGCAGACCATTTTTGTCTCGGCGACGCCGGGCAACTATGAAGCGGAACACGCGGGACGTGTCGTCGAGCAGGTAGTACGCCCGACTGGTCTGGTGGACCCACAGATCGAGATTCGCCCTGCGCTGACCCAGGTCGACGACCTGTTGTCGGAAATCCACAAACGTACGGCGCTGGAAGAGCGGGTACTGGTCACCACGCTGACCAAGCGCATGTCAGAGGATTTGACCGATTACCTCAGCGACCACGGGGTGCGAGTGCGTTACCTGCACTCGGACATCGATACAGTTGAACGTGTCGAGATCATCCGCGACCTGCGTCTGGGTACCTTCGATGTATTGGTGGGGATCAACCTGCTGCGCGAGGGCCTGGACATGCCGGAAGTGTCGCTGGTGGCGATTCTCGATGCCGACAAGGAAGGTTTCCTGCGTTCCGACCGTTCGCTGATTCAAACCATCGGTCGGGCTGCGCGTAACCTCAATGGCCGGGCGATCCTGTACGCCGACCGCATCACCGGTTCCATGGAGCGCGCCATTGGCGAAACCGAACGGCGCCGCGATAAACAGCTCGCCTTCAACCTTGAGCACGGCATTACCCCAAAAGGCGTGTTCAAGGACGTTGCCGACATCATGGAAGGTGCCACGGTGCCAGGCTCGCGCAGCAAGAAGCGCAAGGGCATGGCCAAGGCCGCCGAAGAAAACGCTCGCTACGAAAACGAACTGCGCTCGCCGAGCGAGATCAACAAGCGCATTCGCCAGCTGGAAGAAAAAATGTACCAGTTGGCCCGCGACCTGGAATTCGAAGCTGCGGCGCAGATGCGCGACGAGATTGGCAAATTGCGCGAGCGGTTGCTGGCGGTTTGAGAGAGGGGTGATGCTCTGTCTCACAAGCCTGCGTCGCGCCATGCGCTCAAGATCGGACGCAGAGCGTCCAGAGCGGCGTTACCACGCTGGAGCGTGGTAACGATAGGTAAACTATCGTGCGACGCTCCGCGTCGTCATGCCATTCTGCGCCGCACCGCACATTCAAGATCGGCGCTCGTAGTCGCTGCACATAGAAAAAGCGCTTTTTGATCACGGTGGTACTGACGACGCAGAGTGCGACCTTAGTGACGGCTGAGTCCTGGCGCTGATCCGGGGCTAGCTTGGCAGGACGCCAGGCTAGCCGCACCGGACCATGGATGGTCCGGTGCGGCGACCCCCGGATCAGTGCCAGGGCGAAGGAACCCGACGAAGTCGGGCCGGAAACAGGAGCGAAGGACTTTGCTCACTTTGGTCCCTCACAGTGAGTCGCCGAGGGGCGAAAAAGTGACCTGAGTCGAACCCTAATCTACCTGAAACCACAGAACCGCCGTGTGACGCGGAGCGTCACGAACTGCATTCCCACGCGGAGCGTGCGGAACGATAGGTGTTCCGGCGATTACCTTTCACGCTGGAGCCGCATGCCCCCAGCCTGTTAACATTCCGCGCTTGATTGACCTATTTCGGGATTTTCCATGACCACCGTTCGTACCCGCATCGCGCCATCGCCCACGGGCGACCCTCACGTCGGCACGGCCTACATTGCGCTGTTCAACTATTGCTTTGCCAAACAGCATGGCGGCGAGTTCATTCTGCGCATTGAAGACACCGATCAACTGCGCTCGACCCGCGAGTCCGAACAGCAGATCTTCGACGCACTGCGCTGGCTGGGTATCGAATGGAGCGAAGGGCCGGATGTCGGTGGTCCACACGGCCCGTATCGTCAAAGCGAGCGGGGCGATATCTACCAGAAATACGCGCAGCAACTGGTCGAGCTGGGTCACGCCTTCCCGTGTTTCTGCACCGCCGAAGAGCTGGACGAGATGCGCGCCGAGCAACAGGCCAAGGGTGAAACCCCGCGCTATGACGGTCGCGCCTTGCTGCTCTCCAAGGAAGAAGTACAACGCCGTCTGGACGCTGGCGAGCCCCACGTGATTCGCATGAAAGTGCCGACCGAAGGCGTCTGCGTCGTGCCGGACATGCTGCGCGGCGAAGTCGAAATCCCGTGGGACCGCATGGACATGCAGGTCCTGATGAAGACCGACGGTCTGCCGACCTACTTTCTCGCCAACGTGGTCGATGACCACCTGATGGGCATCACCCACGTACTGCGCGGCGAAGAATGGCTGCCATCGGCACCCAAACTGATCCTGCTTTACGAGTACTTTGGCTGGGACAAGCCACAGCTGTGCTACATGCCGCTGCTGCGTAACCCGGACAAGAGCAAGCTGTCCAAGCGCAAGAACCCGACGTCGGTGACCTTCTACGAGCGCATGGGCTTCATGCCTGAAGCCATGCTCAATTACCTGGGGCGCATGGGCTGGTCGATGCCGGACGAGCGCGAGAAGTTCTCGTTGCAGGAAATGGTCGACAACTTCGACCTGTCGCGTGTCTCGCTGGGCGGGCCGATCTTCGATATCGAAAAACTGTCCTGGCTCAATGGTCAGTGGCTGCGTGATCTGCCGGTCGAGGAGTTTGCCAGCCGATTGAAAACGTGGGCACTGAACCCAGACTACATGATGAAGATCGCACCGCACGTGCAGGGCAGAGTAGAGACCTTCAGTCAGGTCGCTCCGCTGGCCGGGTTCTTCTTCGCCGGTGGCGTTACGCCCGATGTGAAGCTGTTTGAGCACAAGAAGCTGTCCCCGGAGCAGGTCCGTCAGGTGATGCAGTTGATCCTGTGGAAACTGGAGTCGCTGCGTCAGTGGGAGAAAGACCGGATCATGGGTTGCATCCAGGCCGTCGTTGAGCACCTCGAGCTCAAACTGCGTGACGCCATGCCCCTGATGTTTGCGGCGATTACCGGCCAGGCCAATTCGGTCTCGGTGACCGATGCGATGGAGATCCTCGGTCCGGACCTGACCCGCTTCCGCCTGCGTCAGGCCCTGGATTTGCTGGGTGGCGTTTCGAAGAAAGAAAACAAGGAATGGGAAAAGCTGCTGGGCTCCATTGCCTGAGGCGTTCCCTGTTCCTGTCAGTCGCCCCCGGTTTTCCGGGGGTTTAAAGGTAAGTGGTTGTATTACCGACAAAAAAGTTTGGAAAATGTAAAAAATAAATTTGACAGCCCTGTCACTCACGCTTAATATGCGCCCCGTCCACTGATGTGGGGCTTTAGCTCAGCTGGGAGAGCGCCTGCATGGCATGCAGGAGGTCAGCGGTTCGATCCCGCTAAGCTCCACCAAATTTAGCGTTTCAGAGCGCTGCTACACTGCTCTGAAACGATGTGAAACAAGCGGATCCAGCAATCGTTTGTTTTGTAAGAAGGTTTTGTCCCCTTCGTCTAGTGGCCTAGGACACCGCCCTTTCACGGCGGTAACAGGGGTTCGAGTCCCCTAGGGGACGCCAGTTTCACCGAGTGATACTTCAACGTTGATCTCCGCCGCGAGGCGATAAATCCGGGGCTTTAGCTCAGCTGGGAGAGCGCCTGCATGGCATGCAGGAGGTCAGCGGTTCGATCCCGCTAAGCTCCACCAAATTCGCCAGGGTTCATCGTTCGATGAACCTGACTGAAGGTTTTGCGTCCCCTTCGTCTAGTGGCCTAGGACACCGCCCTTTCACGGCGGTAACAGGGGTTCGAGTCCCCTAGGGGACGCCACGATTTCCCGCTCTGCGGGACCAAGGGTCATTCGATTATTGAATGGCCCTTTTGTTTTTTCAGGGTTTGAAAAATCGCCCTTCCTGCTTCTATTTATTCCCACAGGTATGTGTTCAGCCTGCAATTGCGGTTTCAGCCCTTTTATCCGGGCTTATTCAGACTTGTGTATGACTTTGAGCGCTGGAGCGTGAGGAATGTACAGGTCCTTTCGCGAACAAGTTCGCTCCCACGGCCTTCGGCCAGAATCAAAAGCAGACGCGCCACTATCCTGACTTCGCTACACTCCCGCCAATCACATTCACTCAAGCAGGAGCACGCATGGTCTGGGATCGGGCAACGCCTTTCGTCATTGATCTGAACGTCGGCGCTGAAGACATCGACGGGCTGGGGCATGCCAATAATGCCGTGTACGTCTCCTGGCTGGAGCGCTGTGCCTGGCGGCATTCGCAGTATCTGGGCCTGGACCTGACCGAATACCGGCGTCTGGACCGGGCCATGGCGGTGGTCAGACACGAGATCGACTATCTGGCCAGTGCCTATGAGAACGATGAACTGCAACTGGCGACCTGGATCGTCGATTGGGATCGCCGCCTGAAAATGACCCGTTGCTTTCAGCTCAAGCGACCCGCCGACAACCTGACGTTGCTGCGCGCGCAAACCACCTTTGTCTGCATCGAACTGTCCAGCGGTCGGCCCAAGCGCATGCCCGCCGAGTTCATCGAGGGCTATGGCGCAGCCATCCCTGACGGCACCGTTCCCAATCCGCACGCCGGGCAGTAAACTGCCGGACTTTTTTTCGAGTGTGACCCATGCAAATTGCTCTGGCGCCCATGGAGGGGTTGGTCGACGACATCCTGCGCGATGCCCTGACGAAAGTAGGTGGTATCGACTGGTGCGTGACCGAATTCATCCGGGTGTCCGAGCGCTTGATGCCTGCGCACTACTTTTACAAATACGCTTCGGAATTCCACAAAGGCGCGAAGACCGACGCAGGTACGCCTTTGCGGCTCCAGCTGTTGGGCTCCGACCCAGTGTGTCTGGCCGAGAACGCCGCGTTCGCCTGTGAGTTGGGCGCACCGGTACTGGACCTGAACTTCGGTTGTCCGGCCAAGACTGTCAATCGCTCCCGTGGTGGCGCAATCCTGCTCAAAGAGCCGGAACTGCTGCATTCCATCGTCAGCCAGGTACGCCGTGCCGTGCCCAGGCATATTCCAGTGACCGCCAAGATGCGTCTGGGTTACGAAAACACCGATGGCACGCTGGACTGTGCCCGGGCACTGGCTGACGGCGGGGCTGAGCAAATAGTCGTTCACGCACGCACCAAGGTCGACGGTTACAAGCCGCCCGCCCACTGGGAGTGGATTGCGCGCATTCAGGAGGTGGTCAAGGTCCCAGTGGTGGCCAACGGTGAAATCTGGACCGTTGATGATTGGCGTCGTTGCCGGGAAATATGCGGCGCACGCGACATCATGATTGGTCGCGGGCTGGTGGCGCGCCCTGATCTGGCCAGGCAGATAGCTGCGGCACAGAAGGGTGAAGAGGTCGTGCCGATGACCTGGGATGAGTTGCAGCCGATGCTGCGTGCTTTCTGGCAGGCTTGTCTGATCAAGATGACGCTCATTCAGGCGCCGGGTCGTCTCAAGCAATGGTTGGTGCTACTGACCAAGAGCTACCCTGAGGCGACCCTGATGTTCAATGCGCTACGCCGCGAAACCGACTGTGATCGAATCGGCGTGATGCTGGGCTGTCTGCCTGGCTGCTCACCCGAAAGCTAACCCCGACGAACGGTCGAAAAAAACCTGAAAAAAGTCTCTTGAAAAGTGAATGGGTATCCCTATTTTGCTGATCAAGCGATGCCGAAAACGGGTCGCGTACACCACTCGCTGATAAACAGGAGAATTGTTATGGCTACTGCATTTTCTCTGGCTCCACTGTTTCGCAACTCAGTGGGTTTCGACCGCTTCAACGACCTGTTCGAGTCGGCGGCACGAAATGAGACAACCAGCGGCTACCCTCCCTACAACGTGGAGCGGCATACCGATGATCATTACCGGATCGTGATCGCTGCAGCAGGCATGCAAGAGCAGGACCTTGAGCTACAGGTCGAGAAGGGCGTATTGACCGTGATCGGCAACAAGCGCGAGCAGGAAGCCGACAACGTGACCTATCTGCATCAGGGTATTGCCCGGCGTGAATTCAAGCTGTCGTTCAGGCTGGCCGACAATATCGAGGTCAAGGGTGCCGACCTGTCTCACGGTCTGTTGAGCATCGACCTGGTGCGCAACGTGCCGGAAGAGGCAAAACCAAAGCGCATTCCGCTTAATGCCCAGAAAGTACTGGGCAACTGATGAGCCAGTCTACAGAAGAGGCGCCTTCGGGCGCCTTTTCTGTGTTCACTCCAGAGACGCAGTTTCCTGAAACTGCCGTTTTAGCAGCAGGTTCTCGAACTGCGGACCCGGAAGTGGTTCGCTGAACAGGTAGCCTTGATAGTTGTAACAGCCCACTCTTTCCAGGAACGCCAGTTGCTCCGGCGTTTCGACGCCTTCAGCGATGACGTTAAGGTTCAGGCTCTGAGCCATGGCCACGATGGCGCGGATGATTTCTGCGTCGTTGGGGTCGCTGGTGGCGTCCTGAACGAAGGACTGGTCAATCTTCAGCGTATCCACCGGCAAGCGCTTGAGGTAAGTCAGTGAGGAATAGCCGGTGCCGAAGTCATCCATCGCAAAACTCACGCCCAATTCCTTCAGGCTGAGCATTTTGAGGATGGTGTCGTCAAGGTTCTGGATGACGATGCCTTCAGTGATTTCCAGCTTGAGCATGGAGGCAGGTAATTGATGCTGCTTGAGGCTGTGTTGCACGCGCTCGATAAAGTCGTTCTGGCGGAACTGACGCGGACTTATATTGACGCCCATCAGGAATTTGTTTTTCGAGATCAGCCCCTGCTTTAAAAGCAGGCCTCCGGTTTTGCAGGCCTCGTCCAGAATATGGCTGCCGACCTCCAGAATCATCCCGCTTTCTTCAAGTATCTGGACAAACTGATCAGGTGACAGCAACCCGTATTCAGGGTGCTCCCAGCGCAGCAGTGCCTCTGCACCGGTAATGTACTGGTCCCGGCAATCGATCTGGGCCTGGAAGTGCAGCTGGAATTCGTTGCGGGTCAGCGCCAGTCGCAAGTCGTTTTCAAGACGCAGGCGCTGGCTGACGGCCTGCTGCATGGATACATGGAAAAACTGTGACGCATTGCGTCCGGAATCCTTGGCGCGATACAGCGCAATATCGGCCCGTTTGAGCAAATCGGCAGGGGCCAGGCCATCGTCCGGAATCAGAACGATGCCGATGCTCGGCGTAACCTGCAGGCGATGACCGTCGAGGAACATCGGTTCGGCCAGCAGCTCGCGAAGGTTGTCGGCCAGCACGCGGACCTGCTGAGTGACTTCATCACGGGTGCCGTCCAGCCCGCAGATCAGCACCACGAACTCGTCACCGCCCAGGCGGGCCACGGTGTCCTCCTGACGTACGCTGGCCTCCAGGCGCGCGGCGATGATGCTCAGCACGCTGTCGCCCACCGGGTGGCCAAGTGAGTCATTGATGTGCTTGAAATGGTCCAGGTCGAGAAACAGCAGGGCACCGCGCAGGTTCTGGTGCTGGAGCAGCGAGACTTGCTGGCTGAGGCGGTCCATCAGGAGCGCGCGGTTGGGCAGCCCGGTGAGCGGGTCGTGATAAGCCAGATGCTGAACCTGTGCCTGGGCGGTTTTCAGCTGGCCGATGTCTCGGGCGTTCATCAGCAGGCAGGCGGTGTTGTTCAGGGTGATGAACTCGACCGATATGTCCAGCACCAGGGGCGCGCCGTGCTTGTCCTGACCATTCATTTCCCGATGATGCACGCGGCCTTTCTGGCGTAGTTCGTCAATCATGTATTCGCGCTGCACAGTGTCGGACCAGATACCGATTTCGTGGGCTGTGCGGCCCAGGACTTCCTGAGCGCTGAAGCCAGTCAGGCGACAGAAGCCGTCATTAACCTCTACATAGCGGCCGGACTCGATTTCAGTGATGGTGATCGAGTCCGGGCTTGAGTGAAATGCTTTGGCAAACTTCTCCTCGCTGGCCTCCAGCGCTGACTGGACGCACTGTTGGGTGATGTCCAGCACGGTTCCCGACAGCTTCACGGCCTGGCCATGTTCATTGCGATAGATTCGTGCACGGCTTTCAAGCAAGCGCGATGTGCCGTTTTGCAACTGAAAACGGTAGGTCACCTGCAGGCAATCCTGCTGGTTTTCCAGCGCCGCAGCATAAACTGCGCGCATGCGTCGTCGCTCTTCAGCGGGCAGGCTGCCGAAGAACTGCCGGGCATCCTCGTCGAAGGGCAGTGCCGCCATGCCGTGCAGCGCAGACGCACGCGCCGAGGCTTGCAGCCGGTTGCCGGTAATGTCCAGATCCCAGGTGCCCATATGCGCCAGTTCCAGCGCCAGTTCCAGACGGTCCCGGGTTTGCTGGAGGACGTGCTCCGCGCCTGTCGGCGGCAGGCTCGGGGTGGCTGCCTGTGCAGGGACTTTCAGCACGGAGTTATCCGGTGGGTTGGACATGTGATCACGAGCCTTTAATCGAAAGAACCGATAGGGCGATCAGTCTGCAGTTTGCAGCATGGTCTACCTACTATGTCTGCGCATCGAGCAGTTTCATGAATGCTCTTGCTGCATTCGATAGCGTGCGTTCGGTATGCAGGATGTAGCCTAGCTGGCGATTGAGTTGCACGCCCGGCAATGGAATGCGCGCCACTTGTTCGTCGAGCATGGTGCGTGGCAGAACGCTCCAGGCAAGGCCAATGGAGACCATCATCTTGATGGTCTCCATATAGTTGGTACTCATCGCGATGTTGGGCTTGAGGCCCTGGGCTTCGCACAAGCCGCTGACAATGTGATGGGTAAACGTGTTACCGCCCGGAAATACTGCCGGATAGCGCACGACATCCTCCAGTTTCATGGGGCCGCTGTTGGCCAGCGGATGTTCCGGTGCCGCGACGAAGTCCAGCGGGTCGTCCCACACGGGCACGGCGCGGATCAGCGTATGCGGTTCGGGTGCGAGTGTAATGACTGCCAGTTCGGCGCGCCCGTGAAGAATTTCCTCATAGGCAATTTCCGAGTCCAGGAACTGAATGTCCAGTGCGACCTTTGGATAGGTCCGGGTAAATGCCCGTAATACCGGTGGCAGGCGATGCAGGCCAATGTGGTGACTGGTCGCCAGAGTCAGCCGCCCGGTGACTTCGCCTGTCAGGTTGGTCAGCGCGCGGCGAGTGTCATCCAGAACGTTCAGAATCTGATAGGCACGTGGCAGCAGGGCGCGTCCGGCCTCGGTGAGGCTGACTTCCCGACCCAGGCGGTCGAACAGGCGCACATTCAATTGTTGCTCCAGACCGGCAATGCGCTTGCTGATGGCTGGTTGAGTCAGGTACAGGCGTTCGCCTGCCCCGGAAAAGCTGCCGGTCTCGGCGATGGCAATAAAAGCATTAAGGTTGGCGAGATCCATGGTCGGATTCCATTTGGTTATCCAAAGTATGAAAATTATGAATTTGAGTTATTTAAGCATATTCCATACGATGACCGCACAAGCCAAGGGGTCATCGTCACGATTGCCCAAGGCATAGAAACAAGCTGATGAGGAAGTACGTCCGATGGCCGGGAAAACGCTCTACGACAAGCTCTGGGATTCGCATTTGGTCAAGCAGCGCGACGACGGTTCGGCGCTGATCTACATTGACCGCCATATCATCCACGAAGTGACCTCGCCGCAAGCGTTCGAAGGCCTGCGGCTGGCGAAGCGCAAGCCATGGCGGATCGACTCGATCATCGCCACGCCTGACCATAACGTGCCGACCACGTCGGAACGCAAGGGGGGTATCGACGCCATTGAAGATCAGGTGTCGCGCCTGCAGGTGCAAACCCTCGACGACAACTGCGACGAGTACGGTATTACCGAATTCAAGATGAACGATCCGCGTCAGGGCATCGTTCACGTGATCGGCCCGGAGCAGGGCGCAACCCTGCCAGGCATGAGCGTGGTCTGCGGCGACTCGCACACCTCGACCCACGGCGCATTTGGTGCGCTGGCGCACGGTATCGGCACTTCCGAGGTCGAGCACGTGCTTGCGACTCAGTGCCTGGTTGCCAAGAAAATGAAGAACATGCTGGTCTCGGTCGAAGGGCAACTGCCGTTCGGCGTGACGGCTAAAGACATCGTGCTGGCCGTGATTGGCAAGATCGGTACGGCAGGCGGTAACGGTTACGCCATCGAGTTCGCCGGCAGCGCAATTCGCGACCTGTCGATCGAAGGCCGCATGACCATCTGCAACATGTCCATCGAAGCCGGTGCCCGGGTCGGCATGGTTGCCACCGACGAAAAGACCGTCGAGTACGTCAAGGGTCGTCCGTTTGCCCCTAAAGGTGCGGAATGGGACCTGGCAGTCGAGGCCTGGAAGGATCTGGTTTCCGACGCTGACGCTGTATTCGACACCGTGGTCAGGCTGGACGCCGCGCAGATCAAGCCACAGGTCAGCTGGGGCACTTCGCCGGAAATGGTGCTTGCCGTCGATCAGAACGTGCCGGACCCTGCGCAAGAGCCGGATCTGGTCAAGCGTGGCTCCATCGAGCGCGCCTTGAAGTACATGGGCCTGAAGGCCAATCAGCCGATCACCGATATCCAGCTGGACCGGGTGTTCATCGGTTCCTGCACCAACTCGCGGATCGAAGACCTGCGCGCGGCTGCCGACGTCGCCAAGGGCCGCAAGGTGGCTGCGACCATCAAGCAGGCCATCGTGGTGCCGGGTTCGGGCCTGATCAAGGAACAAGCCGAGAAGGAAGGGCTGGACAAAGTGTTCATCGAAGCCGGTTTTGAATGGCGTGAGCCGGGCTGCTCGATGTGCCTGGCGATGAACCCGGACCGCCTGGGTTCCGGCGAGCATTGTGCATCCACGTCCAACCGCAACTTCGAAGGCCGTCAGGGCGCTGGCGGCCGCACGCATCTGGTAAGCCCTGCGATGGCTGCCGCGGCGGCGGTCAATGGCCGTTTCATTGACGTTCGCGACTTGATCCAGCTCTGAGGAATCCAGCATGAAAGCCTTTACCCAGCACAATGGCCTGGTCGCTCCTCTGGATCGTGCCAATGTCGACACCGACCAGATCATCCCCAAGCAGTTTCTCAAGTCGATCAAGCGCACGGGTTTTGGCCCGAACCTGTTCGATGAGTGGCGTTATCTGGATGTGGGGCAGCCGTATCAGGACAACTCCAAGCGTCCGCTGAACCATGACTTCGTGCTCAACCACGAGCGTTATCAGGGTGCAAGCGTGCTGCTGGCCCGGGAAAACTTCGGTTGTGGCTCCAGCCGCGAGCATGCGCCGTGGGCACTGGAAGAGTATGGTTTCTGCGCGATTATTGCGCCGAGCTACGCGGACATTTTCTTCAACAACAGCTTCAAGAACGGCCTGTTGCCGATCATTCTGTCTGAAGCCGAGGTCGACGAGCTGTTCAAGCAGGTCGAGGCCAGCCCCGGCTACCAGTTGAGCATTGATCTGCAGGCACAGACCGTGACCCGTCCCGACGGCAAGGTGCTGAGCTTTGAAATCGATGCGTTCCGCAAACACTGTCTGCTCAATGGCCTGGACGACATCGGCCTGACGCTGATGGACGCTGACGCCATTGCCAGTTTCGAAAGCAGGCATCGCGCCGGTCAGCCGTGGCTGTTCCGCGACTGATTCATTCATTGCAACCTGTCTGTTTGCCAGCAAGGGGCCCTGCGCCTTGCTGGCAAAAGTGTTTAAGACAGGTGATAAATTTTTCGCCGCTGCGAGCGTTATAAACAGGCGTTGTTCACGACGCCGATGCACAAAATCGAGGATGTTATGAGCAAGCAGATTCTGATTCTCCCAGGTGATGGTATTGGTCCGGAAATCATGACCGAAGCGGTCAAGGTGCTGGAACTGGCCAACGAAAAGTATCAGCTGGGCTTTGAATTGACCCACGACGTGATCGGCGGCGCAGCCATCGACAAACACGGCGTGCCGCTGGCAGACGAGACCCTGGATCGCGCCCGTGCGGCCGATGCCGTACTGCTGGGCGCAGTCGGCGGCCCGAAATGGGACACCATCGAGCGCGACATTCGTCCTGAACGCGGTCTGCTGAAAATTCGTTCGCAACTGGGCCTGTTTGGCAATCTGCGTCCGGCGATCCTTTACCCGCAACTGGCGGATGCGTCGAGCCTCAAGCCGGAAATCGTTGCCGGTCTGGACATCCTGATCGTCCGTGAACTGACCGGTGGCATCTACTTCGGCGCGCCACGCGGCACTCGCGTGCTGGATAATGGCGAACGTCAGGCCTACGACACGCTGCCGTACAGCGAAAGCGAGATCCGCCGCATCGCCAAGGTCGGTTTCGACATGGCCATGGTGCGTGGCAAAAAGCTCTGCTCGGTAGACAAGGCCAACGTGCTGGCGTCCAGCCAGCTGTGGCGCGAAATCGTCGAGCAGGTGGCCAAGGATTACCCTGAAGTCGAACTCAGCCACATGTATGTCGATAACGCCGCCATGCAGCTGGTTCGTGCGCCCAAGCAGTTCGATGTAATCGTGACCGACAACCTGTTCGGCGACATTCTGTCCGATCAGGCGTCGATGCTCACCGGTTCCATCGGCATGCTGCCGTCGGCTTCGCTGGACACCGCCAACAAGGGCATGTACGAGCCTTGTCATGGTTCGGCGCCGGACATCGCCGGCAAAGGCATTGCCAACCCGCTGGCGACCATTCTGTCGGTATCGATGATGCTGCGTTACAGCTTCAACCTGACCGATGCGGCTGACGCCATCGAGAAGGCGGTCAGCGTGGTACTGGATCAGGGCATTCGCACCGGCGACATCTGGTCGGAAGGCAAAGTCAAAGTTGGTACGCAGGAAATGGGCGATGCAGTAGTCGCCGCGCTGCGGAATCTGTAATCTCTCTGGCCCGCCGCCTGCTGTGCATGCGCAGAGCGGTGGTCCCACTTTTATTCAAGGTGTAGTTGCGATGAAACGTGTAGGTCTGATCGGTTGGCGCGGCATGGTCGGTTCCGTGCTCATGCAGCGGATGCGGGAAGAGCAGGACTTCGATCTCATTGAGCCGGTGTTCTTCACTACTTCCAATGTCGGTGGCCAGGCGCCTTCGGTGGGCAAGGATGTTGCGCCACTGAAAGACGCCTACAGCATCGACGAGCTGAAAACCCTGGACGTAGTGCTGACCTGTCAGGGTGGCGACTACACCAATGAGGTGTTCCCCAAGCTGCGCGAAGCCGGCTGGCAGGGTTACTGGATCGATGCCGCCTCCAGTCTGCGCATGCAGGATGACGCCGTTATCGTGCTTGACCCTGTGAACCGCAAGGTTATCGATCAGCAGCTGGATGCGGGCACCAAAAACTATATCGGCGGCAACTGCACGGTCAGCCTGATGCTGATGGGCCTGGGCGGTCTGTTCGACGCCGGGCTGGTCGAGTGGATGAACGTCATGACCTATCAGGCGGCCTCCGGAGCCGGCGCGCAGAACATGCGTGAGCTGATCAGGCAGATGGGTGCCGTGCATGCCTCGGTGGCCGATGATCTGGCCAACCCGGCCAGCGCCATTCTGGATATCGACCGCAAGGTGGCTGAAGCCATGCGCAGCGAGTCGTTCCCTACCGAGAACTTCGGTGTGCCACTGGCGGGCAGTCTGATCCCGTGGATCGACAAGGCGTTGCCGAACGGCCAGAGCCGCGAAGAGTGGAAAGGCCAGGCCGAGACCAACAAGATTCTCGGTCGCTTCAAGAGCCCGATCCCGGTCGACGGCATTTGCGTACGCATCGGTGCCATGCGTTGCCACAGTCAGGCGCTGACCATCAAGCTGAACAAGGATGTGCCAATTGCGGACATCGAAGGCTTGATCAGCCAGCACAACCCGTGGGTCAAGCTGGTGCCGAACAACCGTGAAGCCAGCATGCACGAGCTGAGCCCGACTGCCGTAACCGGCACCATGAGTATTCCGGTGGGCCGTTTGCGTAAACTGAACATGGGTTCGCAGTACCTGGGTGCCTTTACCGTGGGTGACCAGCTGTTGTGGGGCGCGGCAGAGCCGCTGCGCCGCATGCTGAGAATCCTGCTGGAGCGTTGAGGCTTCGGTTTTACAGCAAACCCGCTTTCCGAAAGGAAGGCGGGTTTTTTAGTGCCTGATACTTTTGATTGACTGTCTTTTTTCCCTATATATGGGATTGAAATTTACATATTGAGATAAGTGTAACAACGGGTTTATAGTCGTCCTGCACTCACTTCCAAAAAAACAACAGGTGACGCAATGCAGGCGCAATTGATCGCGCTCGATTGGGGGACAACCTCACTTCGTGCTTATCGACTTGGCGAACATGGCCAGGTACTGGAACAGCGCGCATTGAGCGCGGGCATCATGCAGTTGCCGACCACGCCGCGGCTGATCGCGGGGCAGTTCTGCAGTGACGGTTTCGAGTTGGCCTTTGACCAGGCGTGCGGCGACTGGCTCGATGCCCAACCGGACCTGCCGGTGATTGCCTGTGGCATGGTCGGCAGCGCACAGGGCTGGCGCGAGGCGGCCTACCGGGAAACGCCGGCCAGCGTCAATGAGCTGAGCGCAGCGCTGCAGACGGTGCGCAGCGTGCGCGGCGTGACGGTGCACATCATCCCCGGCGTCCTGCAACGCTCGACCCTGCCCAACGTCATGCGTGGCGAAGAAACCCAGGTGCTGGGTGTGCTGGCCGGCCTGGACGCCGGGCAGAGCAGCCAGCAGCTGCTGATCGGTCTGCCCGGCAGCCACTCCAAATGGGTGCAGGTAGAACGGGGTCGCATTGTTCACTTCGACACCTTCATGACCGGCGAGGTCTACGCCGCGCTCTGCGCGCACACTATTCTGGGACGCACCATGCAGCCTTCGGAGGCGTTCGACGAGCAGGCGTTTGACCGCGGCTTGTCGATTGCCCTGTCCGACGCGGGCTCTGCAGGGCCGCTGTCGACGATTTTCAGCGCACGAACGCTCGGCCTTACCGGGCAATTGGCTGCCAGTGCGCAACCTGACTATCTTTCCGGCCTGTTGATTGGCCATGAACTGGGCGCCATCGCCAGGCTGCATCTGCACAACCACGAACAATTGCCTGCGGTGATCCTCATCGGCAGCGATTCGCTGTGCACGCGCTATGCACGCGGGCTGGCCGTTTGTGGCTTTCCCGGCGTGACATTGGCCGAGCAGGCGACCGAGCGCGGCCTCTGGCAGGTCGCCGTTCAAGCCGGCCTGATCGCGCGCCGCTCGTCCCAACACATTCGAGAGGTTTGACATGCTCAAACAAGCATTGAAGGAAAACGGTCTGGTCGCAATCCTGCGCGGCCTGCGTCCCGAGGAAGCGCCTGCGATTGGCGATGTGTTGTACGGGGCCGGGTTTCGAGTCATCGAGGTGCCGCTCAACTCTCCACAGCCGTTCGACAGCATCCGCTTGTTGCGCCAGCAACTGCCAGCCGATTGCCTGATCGGTGCGGGAACGGTGCTGACCCCGGAGCAGGTGACTCAGGTCAAGGATGCCGGAGGGCAGGTGATTGTCATGCCGCACAGCGACGCCAAGGTGTTGCGTGCCGCCAAGGCTGCCGGGCTGTTCCTCTCACCGGGCGTGGCGACGCCGACCGAAGCCTTTGCCGCGCTGGCCGAAGGAGCTGATGTACTGAAGCTGTTTCCTGCCGAGCAGATGTCGCCCGCGGTGGTCAAGGCGTGGCTGGCGGTCCTGCCCAAGGGCACGATTCTGCTGCCGGTCGGGGGTATTTCGCCGGACAACATGAAGGTGTTCCTTGATGCCGGCGTTAAAGGCTTTGGCCTGGGCTCCGGGCTATTCAAGCCAGGCATGAGCGTCGCCGACGTTACTGAGCGCGCCCAGGCCTATGTGGCTGCCTGGAAGCAGCACAGCGCAACGCTTGCAGACTGACCGGCACCGGTAGTCGCTATCCAATAAGAGAATCAACAAGAGAAACCGCACCCATGAAAATCACCAAACTCACCACGTTCATCGTTCCGCCACGCTGGTGCTTCCTCAAGGTCGAGACCGACGAGGGCGTTGTCGGCTGGGGCGAGCCAGTGGTCGAAGGCCGCGCGCACACCGTGGCCGCTGCAGTGGAAGAGCTCTCCGATTACCTGATCGGCAAGGACCCACGCAATATCGAAGACATCTGGACGGTGCTGTACCGCGGCGGCTTCTATCGGGGTGGGGCTATCCACATGAGCGCTCTGGCAGGCATCGATCAGGCGTTGTGGGACATCAAGGGCAAGGCCCTGGGCGTTTCCGTCAGTGACCTGCTGGGCGGTCAGGTGCGTGACAAGATTCGCGTCTATTCGTGGATCGGTGGTGACCGCCCTGCAGACACGGCGCGGGCTGCGAAAGAAGCGGTCGGACGTGGTTTTACTGCGGTGAAAATGAATGGCACCGAAGAGCTGCAATTTCTCGATACCTTCGACAAGGTCGACCTGGCGCTGGCCAACGTGGCTGCCGTGCGCGATGCGGTCGGGCCGAATGTCGGCATCGGTGTGGACTTCCATGGCCGGGTGCACAAGCCCATGGCCAAGGTGCTGATGAAGGAGCTGGACGCCTACAAGCTGATGTTCATCGAAGAGCCGGTGCTCAGCGAGAATTATGAAGCACTGAAGGAACTGGCACCGTTGACCAGCACGCCGATTGCCCTGGGTGAACGGCTGTTCTCACGCTGGGACTTCAAGCGCGTGTTGAGCGAAGGTTATGTCGACATTATCCAGCCTGATGCGTCCCACGCCGGTGGCATCACTGAAACCCGCAAGATCGCCAATATGGCCGAAGCGTATGACGTCGCGCTGGCGCTGCATTGTCCGCTCGGGCCTATCGCGCTGGCGGCATGCCTGCAACTGGACGCGGTTTGTTACAACGCCTTCATTCAGGAACAGAGCCTGGGCATTCACTACAACGAAAGCAACGATCTGCTCGATTACGTGAAGCACCCGGAAGTCTTCGACTACGACAAAGGCATGGTCAAAATTCCCAACGGGCCGGGCCTGGGCATTGAGATCAACGAAGAATATGTCATCGAACGCGCGGCCATCGGCCACCGCTGGCGCAACCCGATCTGGCGCCATGCCGATGGCAGTTTTGCCGAGTGGTAGAGCACAGTAAATCCCCATAACCATCGTTCCCACGCTCTGCACTCAGCGTTATACATAAGTCCTGAGAAGCCCGTAGATCGGGCTTCTGCCCGGAGGGCGTGGGAGCGAACCTGTTCGCGAAGAAGGTAGTTCAGCCGATGCGTTTTTGGGGAATGCACTGGCCCTTTCGCGAACAAGTTCGCTCCCACGGCCTTCAGCCAGAATCAAAAGCGGATTTGTATAGCACTGAGCGCGGGAGCGTGGGAACGAGAGCTCGCCAATCGAAACACAGACCTCAATAAATCCAACAAGAGGCTACATTCCATGCGCACTCGAACTCTTGAGGGTGCGGCATCCCTGGTGACGCCGTCCCGCAAACGTTTCTTCATCATGGTGCTGCTGTTCATTACGGTGGTGATCAACTACCTGGACCGCAGCAACCTGTCGATTGCCGCTCCGGCGCTGACCGCCGAGCTGGGCCTTGATACGGTTCACATCGGGCTGATCTTCTCCGCGTTCGGCTGGACCTATGCCGCCATGCAATTGCCAGGTGGCTGGCTGGTGGACCGTGTGCCGCCGCGTATCCTTTACACCGCGGCGCTGCTGCTGTGGTCCATTGCGACCATCATGCTTGGTTTTGCGGCCAGCTTTATTGCGCTGTTCGTACTGCGCATGGCGGTCGGTGCGCTGGAAGCACCTGCCTATCCGATCAACAGCCGTGTCGTGACCACCTGGTTTCCCGAGCGCGAGCGGGCTACCGCCATTGGCGTCTATACCTCGGGGCAGTTCGTCGGTCTGGCGTTTCTGACGCCGGTGCTGGCCTGGTTACAGGCGCACTATGGCTGGCACATGGTGTTTGTCGCTACAGGTGGTGTCGGTGTGCTGTGGGCGTTGATCTGGTATACGGTCTATCGCGAGCCGCGTGACTTCAAAGGTGTCAATCAGCAGGAAATCGACCTGATCAAAGAGGGCGGCGGTCTGGTAGACATCCAGAAGGATGTCGAAAAACAGAAGCAGGGTTTCAGCTGGCTGGACCTGGGCATTGTGTTGAGCAAGCGCAAGCTGTGGGGGATCTATCTGGGCCAGTTCTGCCTGAACTCCACGCTGTGGTTCTTCCTGACCTGGTTCCCGACCTATCTGGTGAAATACCGCGGCATGGATTTCATCAAGTCCGGGCTACTGGCGTCGTTGCCGTTTCTCGCGGCGTTTGTCGGCGTGCTGTGTTCGGGGTTCTTCTCCGACTGGCTGATCCGTCGCGGGCATAGCGTGGGCTTTGCGCGCAAGTTGCCAATCATTGCCGGGCTGCTGATCTCGACCTCGATCATCGGTGCCAACTTCGTTGACTCCACACCGTTGGTCATCACCTTTCTGGCGCTGGCATTCTTCGGCAACGGTCTGGCGTCGATCACCTGGTCGCTGGTGTCGACCCTGGCCCCGGCGCGCTTGCTGGGCCTGACTGGTGGCACGTTCAACTTCATCGGCAACCTCGCCGCCATCGCCACGCCGATCGTGATCGGCTTTCTGGCAACCGGTGACTCGTTTGCGCCGGCCATCACTTACATTTCGGTACTGGCATTGCTGGGCGCGCTGTCGTACATCCTGCTGGTAGGCAAAGTAGAGCGTATCGAGCTCTGATGTCGACGTATCTGGACGCTGGCGGCGATAATGCCGTCAGCTTTTCGATCCGCCCCCTTTATGAAAATGGCCTGTCATGCACAACGATTCGATCATCCCTGAAAAAATTACCGGCAAAGAACCGGCGCCGACAGGGACCCAGACTCTGTTGCGCGGGCTTGGCGTTGTGCAGGCGGTGGCCGGTGGCGCACGCGACCTGAAGGAAATCGCCCGGCTGATCGGCACCACACGTAGTACCACGCACCGGCTGGCCAGTTGCCTGGTCGAGGAGCGCTATCTTCGGGTGGTGCCTCAAGTGGGTTATCTGCTTGGGCCGAAACTGATTGAGCTGGGGTTTCAGGCGCGCGAAGAAGTGCCACTGGCAATTCTCGCCCGGCCGTATCTGGATCGGCTGTCGGAGCTGACGGGCGATACGGTGCATCTGGCGGTGCGGGAAGGGGACGACGTGCTTTATCTGCACAAGAACCCTGGTCGCAATGGCCCGGAAATGCGCTCACGGGTCGGGCATCGCATGCCGCTGGTGCGAACCGGTATCGGCAAGGCGTTGCTGCTGGACAGCGGGTTGCCGGAGTGGCAGCGGTTGTATGACGCCAGCATGCCGAGCAGTGGCAGGAATGCGCTGTGGCCTGCTCATGAGCAGCAAACCTGGGAGCAGTTGCAGGCGCGAAGGGAAGAATACATGCAGGGAGGGTATGCGTTCGATCTGGAGGACAACGAACCGTCGATCCGTTGCGTTGCAGCGCCGGTACGTGATGCCAGCAAACAGATCGTTGCCGGCATCAGTGTCGCCAGTACCGTGCCCTACATGCCGCTGGAGAAGATGGCCGAGCTGGTCCCGCTGATCAAGCAGATAGCAGCGGAACTCTCGGCCGATCTCGGCGGCTGATTCGTAGTGAATCAGGCCTGCAGCGTGGCCATGTCGATCACGAAGCGGTATTTCACGTCACCGGCCAGCATGCGCTCGTAGGCTTCGTTGATATTGCGGATATCGAGCATTTCGATGTCGCAGGTGATGTCGTTCTCGGCGCAGAAATCCAGTACTTCCTGGGTTTCAGCGATGCCGCCGATCAGCGATCCGGCCAATACGCGACGGCTCATCACCAGGTGGGCTGCATGGAGTGGCGGCTCGACCGGTTCGATCAGACCGACCAGAATGTGCACGCCGTCAAAGCGCAGTGTTTCCAGGTAGGGGTTCAGGTCATGCTGGACCGGAATGGTGTCGAGCAGGAAGTCGAAATGACCGGCAGCGGCTTTCATCTGTTCAGCGTCGGTGGACACGATCACATGATCTGCACCCTGACGACGTGCTTCCTGAGCCTTGGCTGCGGAGCGAGTGAACAGGGTCACTTCAGCGCCCATTGCCTTGGCGAACTTGATGCCCATGTGGCCCAGACCACCCATGCCCAGAATACCGACCTTGTCGCCAGCCTTCACACCGTAGTGCTTGAGTGGCGAATAAGTGGTGATGCCTGCGCAAAGGATTGGCGCAGCAGCAGCCGGGTCGAGTTTCTCTGGAATGCGCACAACGAAATGCTCGGCGACCACGATGCTGTTGGAGTAGCCACCCATGGTGTTGCTGCCGTCCACGCGGTCAGGCGTGGCGTAGGTCATGGTCGGACCCTCCAGGCAATACTGTTCGAGATCCGATTTACAGGCCGAGCATTCGCGGCACGAATCGACCATGCAGCCAACACCGACCAGATCGCCAACCTTGTATTTGCTGGCGTTGGTGCCAGTGGCGGTGACGCGACCGACAATTTCATGGCCAGGCATCAGCGGGTAGACGGCGATGCCCCATTCGTTGCGCGCCTGGTGAATGTCAGAGTGGCAGACGCCGCAGTAGAGGATTTCGATGGCAACGTCGTCGGCACGCGGAGCGCGACGTTCGAATGTCATCGGGGCGAGGGGGGCGGTAGCGGACTGTGCGGCATAACCGATAGCTGTGTACATGTTTGACCTCGCAAGGTGTTACGGAATATAGGTGGTCAATTGTCCTGATATGCGCCCCTCACGGCTATGGTGAATCCTACGTGTTTCATGCCTATTCCTCCGACCTGGCGTTTCAGGGTCGGCTATGAAGCGCAAATCTGCGATGATACAGCTGTCTGTTTCTCTGTCAGGCTGCTCCCATGACGTTACCTGTTGTTATTGATGGCAATGCCACGCTTGTCTCCTTGATCCAGCCGCTGGCAGTGCGTCCAGGCTTTGTGGCGACGCATTTGCCCGAGGTTCGCGTGCTTTCGGCGTTTGGCTATGTCGCCAGCAGCCCGCAGATTTACGAGCCGAGCCTGATGATCGTCGTGCAAGGCAGCAAGGTCGCCTGCCTGGGGCCACGTACGTTTGAGTACGGCACCGGGCATTACCTGATTCAGGCGCTTTCTGTGCCGTTCAAATGTGAGACCTTCGCCACCCCGGACAAGCCGCTGTATGGCGTGTCGGTAGCCATCGACCGCGTGCTGCTTGGCGAGTTGGTGCAAGCGATGGGCCCGGCCAGCGGCCAGGAAAGCCAGATGCAGACCCCGGAGTCGATGACCTCGGTACGCATCGACTCTGCGATGCGTGACAGCGTCGAACGCCTGCTGCGTTGTCTGCACGATCCGCTGGAGTGTCAGGCGATGGGGCAATCAAGGATTCGCGAGGTGCTGTACAGCGCGCTGCGTGGACCGCAATCAGGGGTATTGCGTGCGCTGGTCGAACAGCAGGGGCAATTCGCACGGATTGCTTCGGCGGTAACCTATCTGCATGAGCACTATGACCACGCGCTGAACGTCGACACGCTGGCCAGTTGCGCAAACATGAGTACCTCGACCTTTCACGAGCACTTCAAACGCAGCACCCTGTTGTCACCGGTGCAGTACCTCAAACGTCTGCGCCTGCTCAAGGCTCAGCAACTGCTGGTGGCCGACGGGCTGAATGTGTCGCAGGTCGCGCTCAGGGTCGGCTATCAAAGTGCGTCGCAGTTCAGCCGTGAATACAAGCGCTACTTTGAACGCAGTCCGGGAGAAGAGGGCTGTAGGGTTTAGCGGCAAGCTACAAGCGGCAAGATCAAAGCCTGTAGCTTGCCGCCGCCTTACATGTTCGGGTACGTCGGCCCGCCAGCGCCTTCCGGTGCAACCCAGGTAATGTTCTGCGAAGGGTCCTTGATGTCGCAGGTCTTGCAGTGCACGCAGTTCTGCGCGTTGATCTGAAAGCGCTTTTCGCCATCTTCTTTAGTGATGACTTCATACACGCCAGCCGGGCAATAGCGCTGTGCCGGTTCGTCGTACAGCGGCAGGTTCTTGCTGATCGGGATGCTCGGGTCGGTCAGCTTCAGGTGGCAGGGTTGCTCCTCTTCATGGTTGGTGCTGGAGAGGAATACCGAGCTGAGCTTGTCGAAGCTGAGCTTGCCGTCGGGTTTCGGGTAATCGATTTTCTTTGAGTCCGCTGCCAGCTTGAGGCAGGCGTAGTCCGGCGTGGTGTCGTGCAGCGTGAACGGCAGCTTGCCACCGAAAATGTTCTGATCGATGAAGTTGAAGGCGCCACCCTTGATCGCGCCGTATTTGTGGATCGCCACGCCAAAGTTGCGGCTGGCGAACAGCTCTGCATGCAGCCAGCTGGCCTTGAAGGCATCGACGTAGGAGGTCAGCACGTCGCCGCCTTCCTTGCCGGCGAACAGGGCATCTGCCACCGAATCGGCTGCGAGCATGCCGGACTTCATTGCCGTGTGGCTGCCCTTGATCTTGGCGAAGTTCAGGGTGCCCAGGTCGCAACCGATCAACGCGCCGCCAGGGAATACCATCTTCGGCAGCGAGTTCAGGCCGCCCTTGGCAATGGCGCGTGCGCCGTAGCTGATGCGTTTGCCGCCTTCAAGGTACTGCTTGATGACCGGGTGGTGCTTGTAGCGCTGGAATTCGTCGAACGGCGACAGGTACGGGTTGCTGTATGACAGGTCGACGATCAGGCCGACTACCACCTGATTGTTCTCCAGGTGGTACAGGAACGAGCCGCCCGGATTGGCATCGTCCAGCGGCCAGCCTGCGGTGTGCACCACCAGGCCCTGTTCATGTTTGGCCGGGTCGACTTCCCAGATTTCCTTCAGGCCGATGGCGTAATGCTGTACATCGGCTTCGTCATCGAGATTGAAGCGCTTGAGCAATTGCTTGCCGATGTGACCGCGGCAGCCTTCGGCGAACAGCGTGTACTTGGCGCGCAGTTCCATGCCGGGGGTGTACAGGCCTTCCTTGGGGTTGCCTTCGCGGTCGACACCCAGATCGCCGGTGACGATACCGCGTACCACGCCGTTTTCGTCGAACAGTGCTTCCTGAGCGGCAAAGCCCGGGTAGATTTCCACACCAAGGTTTTCAGCCTGCTGGGCTAGCCAGCGGCACAGATTGCCCAGGGATATGATGTAGTTGCCCTGGTTGTGCATGGTCTTGGGGACGAAAAAGTCCGGAATTTTCTGCGCCTTTTCGGCGTCGCGCAGGACGTAGATGTCATCACGCTTGACCGGTGTATTGAGCGGAGCGCCCAATTCCTGCCAGTTTGGAAACAGCTCGTTCAGTGCGCGCGGTTCAAACACGGCACCGGACAGAATGTGTGCGCCGACTTCGGAGCCTTTTTCCACCACGCAGACGCTGATTTCCTGCCCGGCTTCAGCGGCCTTCTGTTTAAGGCGGCAAGCGGCAGAAAGCCCGGAAGGGCCGGCTCCGACGATGACGACGTCGAATTCCATGTATTCGCGTTCCACAGGCTATCTCCTACTTTCAAGGCTCACGGTATTTTTATGGGCGCTGCTTTATGAGTCGCTGCAGGCCGACACAGGAGGTGTTGGGCACCACCCGTCTTTTAATGGCACGCATTATATCTACACCACTGCATGGGTCCAATACAAACGTTTGTTTGAATTGCCCGCAGCCCAGATAAATCAAAGACACCAGACTCGGAACTGGCCGATTTGGCGTATTGACCGGAAAAGGCGTTGCGGTCAATATACGGGCGGTTTTGCGTTTGCCGTAGGCTGAAACGAGGCACCTGCGTTGCAGGAAGTCTCTCAAAAGGCATCAGGCGGACGCGGTGCAGGCAACAGGTCAACGTCGCACGGCGCATTTTACACACCCTGCCGCTGCTTGACGGGTGACTCCCGGCTTTTATATGGCTTTTTGAAGTCGCCCGGACGGCCTGCACGCATTGCGATTGCTTGTTGAGGACACATATCGATCGCCTGGTATCGCCAGGCGACTTCTTTTCACCGGAGAGTGAGGAATCCATGAAGGTTCTTGTAGCTGTCAAACGAGTGGTCGACTACAACGTCAAGGTTCGCGTCAAGGCGGACAACTCCGGCGTCGATCTTGCCAACGTCAAAATGTCCATGAACCCGTTCTGCGAAATCGCTGTTGAAGAAGCGGTGCGCTTGAAAGAGAAGGGCGTGGCAACGGAAATCGTGGTCGTCACCATTGGTCCTACCACTGCTCAGGAGCAACTGCGTACTGCGCTGGCGCTGGGTGCAGACCGTGCCGTGCTGGTCGAGTCTACCGAAGAACTGACCTCTCTGGCCGTGGCCAAGCTGCTCAAGGCAGTGGTCGACAAGGAGCAGCCACAACTGGTTATCCTTGGTAAACAGGCTATCGACAGTGACAACAACCAGACCGGCCAGATGCTGGCCGCACTGAGCGGCTACCCGCAAGGTACGTTCGCCTCGAAGGTTGAAGTCTCCGGTGACAAGGTTGCCGTGACCCGTGAGATCGACGGCGGTCTGCAGACTGTTTCCCTGAGCCTGCCAGCCATCGTGACCACGGACCTGCGTCTGAACGAGCCACGCTACGCTTCGCTGCCCAACATCATGAAAGCCAAGAAGAAGCCGCTTGAAGTGCTGACCCCGGATGCACTGGGCGTTTCCACGGCCTCGACCAACAAGACCCTCAAGGTTGAAGCACCGGCTGCACGCAGCGCGGGCATCAAGGTCAAATCGGTGGCTGAACTGGTCGAGAAACTGAAAAACGAAGCGAAGGTAATCTAAATGACGATCCTGGTTATCGCTGAACACGACAATGCGACCGTAGCCCCTGCTACGCTCAATACCCTGGCTGCCGCGCAGAAGATCGGCGGTGACATCCACTTGCTGGTTGCCGGTTCAGGCGTAAGTGCCGTTGCCGACGCCGCCGCCAAAATTGCTGGCGTGGCGAAAGTGCTGGTGGCCGACAACGCTGCCTATGCACATCAATTGCCTGAAAACGTTGCGCCACTGGTCGTAGAGCTGGCTGCGGGCCATAGTCACGTTCTGGCCGCTGCAACCTCCAACGGCAAGAACATCCTGCCTCGCGTTGCTGCGCAGCTGGATGTCGACCAGATATCCGAGATCGTTTCGGTGGTCTCGGCCGACACCTTCACGCGCCCGATCTACGCCGGTAACGCCATTGCCACCGTGCAGTCCACTGCCGCGATCAAGGTCATCACCGTGCGTGCCACCGGTTTCGATCCGGTCGCTGCCGAGGGTGGTTCGGCTTCTATCGAAGCGGTTTCGGCTGCTCACGATGCGGGCAAGTCCAGCTTCGTTGGCGAAGAACTGGCCAAATCCGATCGTCCAGAACTGACAGCGGCCAAGATCGTCGTATCCGGCGGTCGTGGCATGCAGAACGGCGACAACTTCAAGCACCTGTACACGCTGGCCGACAAACTCGGTGCTGCAGTGGGTGCTTCCCGTGCTGCGGTCGATGCCGGTTTTGTGCCCAATGACATGCAGGTCGGCCAGACCGGCAAGATCGTTGCGCCTCAGCTGTATATTGCTGTCGGTATTTCCGGTGCCATTCAGCATCTGGCCGGCATGAAAGACTCCAAGGTGATCGTTGCGATCAACAAGGATGAGGAAGCTCCGATCTTCCAGGTGGCCGATTACGGGCTGGTGGCTGATTTGTTCGAAGCCATTCCCGAGCTGGAGAAGCTGGTTTAAGCCACGCGCTTCCACTATAAAGAGAACCCGTTCCGTTCGGGGGTTGTGTGCCGGCAGATTGCTTGCGGTACATAGTCCCGGATCGAGCGGGTTTTTTATCGGGTATCAAAGGACTTTTCATGGTGCATCCCCGGCTGCTGTCTTCGCTTTTTCTCGGGCTGGTCATGCTGCCGACGCTTTCATTCGCGGCAGGCAAGTGCGAGCGTCTGATTGTGACCGGCAGTCCGGACGCGCCGCCTTATTTATGGCGTGACCCTCAGGATCCACGCCATCTGATGGGTGCCAATGCCGATCTGCTCACACAGGCAGCAGGTGAGCTGGGTATCAAGGTCGAGTTCCTGTACGGCGGCAAACGCAGTCAGGCACTTGAAGAGGTGCGCACCGGACGCATGGATCTGTTGGCGGACGCGCCGTTCAATGCAGCGCAACTTGAGTCGCTTGATTACATTCACCCGCCGATCGTGCAGAACGACATCATGGTCTGGACGCGCCACGATCACAGCGTACCGTTCAATACCCTGGATGAGCTGCACGACCATCCTGGCGCCATGTCGGAAAAGACCCGATTGACGCCTTCATTCGAGGCTGCGGCCAAGCAGCATTTGAGCCTGACACGCCTGCCAGGCCTGACCCCGGCTTTTCAGAAGCTGGCGCTGGGTGAGGTGGATTACGTGCTTGCCGGTCGTTACGCCGGGATGGTCATGGTGCAGACGCTGGGTCTTTCTGCAGACCTGGCTGCGCAACCCTTGCCGGTCGATACACCCGGGTTTTATCTGGCGTTGTCGTTCAATTCGGCCTGCAACGAACCATGGTTGCGCGGACAACTGGCGAAAAAGATGACAGAATCGGCCGCCTCCGGCCTTGCGGGTGATGTCATCAGGCACAACCTGGAGTTGTGGAAAGCCCAGCTGTTGCAACCTGCCAGCGCCAGCGCACCAGACAAGTAGGAATGTTTTTGTGAGTATTCGTTTTTCAATCGCCGTCATGGCCATCGCCACGCTGGCTGGCTGTGCCAGCGACCCGCTACCGACCGAGCAGTTCAAGCTGACCGAGCAGGCGCTGGAGCAGGCCAAAGCTGTTGGCGCGGGTGATGACCAGCCCGAGATGGAAGTCGCTCTGGCCCGCTTTGCCGAAGCTCGCGCCTCCATGGCGACCCACGCCTACAAGGACGCGCGCATGAAAGCCGAGCAGGCCGAGCTGGATGCCCGGCTGGCAGAGGCCCGAGTGCTCACCCTCAAGAGTCAGGAGCAGGTCAATCAGTTGAATACCCGCCTCAATCGGTTACGCAAGCAACTGGGAGAGGCGCAATGAACCGTCTTCCGCGTGTACTGAGTGTGTGCCTGTTGCTGGGTTCGGCTGGCCTTTACGGGTGTGCCGGTCATCAGGACAGCGGGCAGGCCTTGCAACAGGCCAGTGCCGATTTCCAGAAGGTCAAGGAAGATACCGATGTGCTGCGCAGCGCGCCCAAGGATGTCATTCGCGCTGGCGAATCTCTGGCTCGCGCCGAGCGTCTGTCCAGTTACTTGGGGAGCGGTGCCGATGTCGCTCACTACGCGTACCTCAGCAGCCGCTACAGCGAGATCGCGCGTGAGCACAGCAATCTGATGCTGAGCCAGGAGCGCCTGGCGAAAATGGACATGGAGCGCCAGCGTCTGCAATTGGCGCTGCGTGAGGCCAAGCTGGCCAGTGCCCAGCAGCAGGGGCGCTGGCTGGAAGATCAGATCCTCAGTCTGGCCACCACCGAGACCGATCGCGGGCTTGTCATGACGTTGGGAGATGTGCTGTTCGACGCCGGCCACGCCGAGCTGAAAAGCTCGGCCAGTCGCACCATTCTCAAGGTTGTGCAGTTCTTGCAGATCAATCCGCGTCGAGTGGTCCGGATCGAGGGCTACACCGACAGCACAGGTGACCGTCAGGAGAATCTGAAGCTGTCGAAGGATCGTGCACAAGCGGTCGCAGACGTTCTGATGGACCTGGGTGTCGACGAAAAACGTATCCATGTCGAGGGCTATGGTCAGCAGTTCCCGGTGAACGCCAACGCCTCCGAGCGAGGGCGCGCGCAAAATCGCCGTGTGGAAATTGTTTTTTCTGATGAAAAAGGTCAGTTAGGCGCAGCGCGCTGATAAAAACTTTTCAAAAAGCCCGACGCCGGAAACGGTCTCGGGCTTTTTTGGCTTTAAAGGCTTTGCATATGGCGTTTTCAGCCGCGTTTATTTTCGTGCAGCGGTCGTGACCGCTGGCTTGAACGTAAACTGTTCCCGTACACTTCTGGACTGTGCCGGTCATTCCGTATCTGTATTTTTAAAAACAATAAATCACCGGTCTTTTCGAGGCTGTGTCATGACCAATCTTTTGCTCTATCAGCGTATCGCCCAGCAGCTTGCCGAAGATATTCGTCGTGGGGTGTATCAACCCGGTGAGCGTGTGCCTTCGGTTCGCAAGATGAGTTCGCAGCTCAATGTCAGCCATGCGACGGTATTGCAGGCTTATGCGAACCTTGAAGATCAAGGGTTGATCCGGGCGCGTCCTCAGTCCGGCTACTATGTTCATCAAACCCCGGCACTTACGGCTTCGACCCCGGATATCGCGCGGGTCGAGCGGCCTGGTCTGGTCACGCGCAGCAGTATCATCCAGCAAGTGCTCGAGGAATCCCGACGCGAGGGCGTGTTTGCTCTGGGCGCCGCTGTGCCTCATGTGGACTACCTGCCGGTACGCGCGCTGCATCAGCAATTAGCGAAAGTGACGCGTTTTCACAGCCCGCGGGCCTTCAGCTATATGTTCAGCCCGGGTTTCGAGCCGCTGCGCAGGCAGGTCGCCATCCGTATGCGCGACGCCGGCGTGGTGGTCGATCCGTCCGAGGTGGTGATCACCCACGGGTGCGTGGATGCACTGCAGATGACTCTACGCGTGCTGACCCGGCCGGGTGACCTGATCGCTGCCGAGTCGCCTGCTTATTACGGGTTGTTGCAACTTGCCGACCTATTGGGCTTGAAAGTCATCGAAATCCCCAGCGACCCGGCCACCGGCATCAGTCTGGAGGCCCTGCAACTGGCGGCCAATCAATGGTCAATCAAGGCACTGGTACTGACTTCACGCCTGAGCAACCCACTGGGCGGCACCATGCCGGAGGAGCGGCAGAAGAACCTGCTGCGTCTGGCCTCGGACTTCGATATTCAAGTGGTTGAAGACGATGTCTACGGTGAGTTGATGTTCGAAGTCGGGAGGACCAAGGCGCTCAAGGCGTTCGATCGGCTGGGGAGGGTGATTTACTGTTCCAGCTTTTCCAAGACGCTGTCGCCCGGTGTGCGCATCGGCTGGATCATTGCTGGCAAATACCAGGCAGAAATTCAACGTCTGCAGACTTTCAGCACGCATTCTGCATGCAGTGTTACGCAGATGGCGGTCGCCGCATACCTCGAAAACGGCGGCTACGATCGGCACTTACGTTTCATTCGCCTGGAATACCGCAAGAATCTCAGCGCCTTCCAATTGGCGGTGCAGCAGTTCTTCCCTGAGGGCACGCAGATGAGTCGCCCTGCGGGTGGGTTCATTCTGTGGGTTAGCCTGCCGGGCCGGGTCAATACTCAGGAGCTGCATGTTCGTGCGCTGGAGCAGGGTATCAGTATCGCGCCGGGGTTGATCTTCAGTAATACCGAGCAGTTCAATCACTGCATCCGCCTCAACTGCGGGATGCCTTGGAACAAAGAGGCTGAGCGGGCACTGATGACGCTGGGTATTCTGGCCAAGCAGTTGTGTCAGGAAGCGGTACATGTGTACTGAGTTGTAAAGATTTTTTGTCAATTGTTTTGAACTCTTGGCTTGTCAGGTTGGCCTCAAAAGGACAGCATGTGTTTCTTTTCCGGCTATTTGCCACTGTCTTGCCTGACTTTTTGCCTATGAATGTTTTTCGCTGTCTGGGATTGCTTGTCGTTGTGCTTCTGAGTGGTTGTGATGCTCAGGACTCGTCTGTGCCCAAGCCCAAAACCGATACGGTTATTACGGCTCCGGTCTCGCCTGAAGTGCACTTGAAGACCGAGGCCCCTGTGGAGGCGGTGGCGACGGATGCAAAACAGATACAGGCGCCCGATACCATGCATCAGTTGATGCCGGGGGTTCCGGTGGTTCCGGTAGTGGTGGGCAAGGAAAAATCACAACCTTCAGCGCCTCCGGTGACCAAAGCGGTAGCCTCTGAAAAGTCGCCTTCAAAAGTAGTGGCCGCCAAGGCGCCTGTCAGCAAACGTAAGAACGCCAAAGATGTCAAAACGGCCAGTGCCAAGGATGTGCGAATCAAGTCGCCAAAGCTGGACCTGAGTTTGCCGCCCGAGCTTGTCAAGGAACTGGACCCGCCTGCCAATGTGATCACCAGCAAGCGCAAGCCGATATTGCCGCAGATGTTCAGCGACAAGGGGGCTTCGGCCAACCCCGGCCCCTTTGAGCTTGAAGGTCGATTGCTGACCAACGAAATGCAATTGCAGATGCGCAACGAAAACCGTCGCGATGTCGAAGGTGCTGCGCTGGATTTCAAATTCAAGCAGTAAGCCCTGCCTATCGTCCGATACGGCGTTTTCAAACAGACGTTTTGACGGTTAATATTCTTCCTCTTTTTCTATTTTTCAGTAAGGGTGTCTGGTCATGGACTGCCGTTCCGATTGTGGTGCGTGCTGCATAGCGCCTTCCATCACGTCTCCCATACCCGGCATGCCCGATGGAAAACCGGCAGGTGAGCGATGCCTGCACTTGTCGGTCGAGCTTCTGTGCGCCTTGTTCGGCAGGCCCGAGCGCCCTGCGGTATGCAGTCAGTTCAAGGCGGCGGAAGATGTCTGCGGAGTCGATCAGGCGGATGCCATTCGCCTTATTGGCTGGTGGGAAAAAGCTACAGCAGTTGCATGAAAGGGCGGTTTTTGGGCGCTAGTGCTTTGTCGGAACTTCAAAACAAGGAATAAAACAATGAGTCCGCTGTATCGCATCGCTGTTGCTTGTGGTTTGACTGTAATGCTTGCCGGAACGGCGCAGGCTGACGACTGGAAAGTGGTCAAGAACGAGGATGGCATCAAGGTTTCGTTGAGTGATGTGCCTGGGTCCGATTACAAGGCCTATCAGGGCGTCGCGCTGATCAATGCCAGCGTGAGCAAGCTGCGTGCGCTTCAAGAGGATGTTGCGGGGGCCTGCGCCTGGATTCATGAGTGCAAGTTACAGAAGATACTCAAGCATGAAGGTAACAAGACCTGGACCTACAGCCAGTTCAACACGCCCTGGCCGGTGACGCCTCGTGACTCGGTGCTGTTGATCACTACTCAGGAGGGGGCTGACGGCAGTATTACCCGGAATCTTGAAGAGCAGCCCACGTACATTCCCGAGGAAAAGGGTTTCGTGCGTGTGACCGAGGTCAAGGGGTTCTGGAAGATGGTGCCCAAGGGGCCGAACCAGACTGAGGTGACTTATCAGGTTCACACCGAGCCGGGTGGTAGTGTGCCATCGATGCTGGCCAACAAGTTTGTTGTCGACGCGCCGTTCAATACGCTGAAAGCGCTCAGAGAGCGGGCTGCGCAGACGCAATAATCTGCAGTATGCAGTACGCACAAAAAAGGGCTGCCAGTGGCAGCCCTTTGTTTTTGCGTGTAACGCTTACTTGCGGTCTTGCAGGGCGACGATATCGCGTTGCACGTTGCCGGTGTAGAGCTGGCGAGGGCGACCGATCTTGTAAGGGCTGGAGAGCATTTCTTTCCAGTGCGAAATCCAGCCGACGGTCCGCGCCAGAGCGAAGATTACGGTGAACATGCTGGTCGGAATGCCGATGGCCTTGAGGATGATGCCCGAGTAGAAGTCGACGTTCGGGTACAGCGAGCGCTCGATGAAGTACGGGTCGGTCAGGGCGATCTCTTCGAGGCGCATGGCCAGTTCGAGCTGAGGATCGTTGGTGATACCCAGTTCCTTGAGCACTTCGTCGCAGGTCTGCTTCATCACGGTGGCGCGCGGGTCACGGTTCTTGTAGACGCGGTGGCCGAAGCCCATGAGCTTGAACGGGTCGTTCTTGTCCTTGGCCTTGGCGATGAACTTGTCGATGTTCGACACGTCACCGATTTCATCCAGCATGGTCAGTACCGCTTCGTTGGCGCCGCCGTGGGCCGGGCCCCAGAGCGCGGCGATGCCGGCAGCGATACAGGCAAACGGGTTGGCGCCCGAAGAGCCTGCCATGCGGACGGTGGATGTCGAGGCGTTCTGCTCGTGATCGGCGTGAAGGATGAAGATCTTGTCCATCGCCTTGGCCAGCACCGGGCTGATCGGTTTGATCTCGCACGGGGTGTTGAACATCATGTGCAGGAAGTTTTCGGCGTAGCTGAGGTCGTTGCGCGGGTACATCATGGGCTGGCCCATGGAGTACTTGTAGACCATCGCTGCCAGGGTCGGCATCTTGGCCACCAGGCGTACAGCGGAAATCTCGCGGTGCTGCGGGTTATTGATGTCCAGCGAGTCGTGGTAGAACGCTGACAGGGCACCGACTACGCCGCACATGACGGCCATCGGGTGGGCGTCGCGACGAAAGCCGTTGAAGAAGGTCTTGAGTTGCTCGTGAACCATCGTGTGGTTCTTGACCACGGCCACGAACTGGGCTTTCTGTTCGGCGGTCGGCAGTTCGCCGTTGAGCAGCAGGTAGCAGGTTTCGAGGTAATCGGACTGCTCGGCCAGTTGTTCGATCGGGTAGCCGCGGTGCAGCAGAATGCCATTGTCACCATCAATGTAGGTGATCTTCGAATCGCAAGAGGCCGTGGACATGAAGCCAGGGTCAAATGTGAAGCGGCCGGTGGCGGTCAGGCCGCGTACGTCGATCACGTCCGGACCCACTGTACCGGTCAGAATTGGCAGCTCGACGGGGGCTGCGCCCTCGATGATCAACTGCGCTTTTTTGTCAGCCATGTGGCCTCCTATTTATGCTTCAAATCATCAGACAGGCCCCCCACGCAGGGCCCGCATCACTATAGTGAGATAAATTCTAAAGTCAATTTGCCTAAAGTCGTGTTCCGCAAGGGCCCGCCGTGGATTTTTTCAGACCGTTTCCTGCCGTTTACGCCTTTTGTCCCGGCAACGCAATGCGCCATTGGCGGTAAGTCTGCGCGTTGTCATTAGTAACCTAACTGTCTATACTCGGCGTCCGACCGCCAAAGGCTTTTTGGCCTGTTTCAAGGGGGTCGTCACTTCCTGGGTGGTGGGTACCTGACCAGTGCACTTCCCAACAACTTGCCCTGATTGTTAGGGGCTCTTCAGTGTGAAAAAAAGCCGTGAATAGCCAACGACCTGTAAATCTAGACCTAAGGACCATCAAGCTCCCAGTCACCGCTTACACGTCCATCCTTCACCGCATCTCCGGTGTCATCCTCTTTGTCGGTATTGCAATCATGCTGTATGCAATGGACAAGTCGCTGGCGTCCGAAGAAGGGTTCGGTGAAGTCAAGGCGTGTCTGACCAGCCCGCTGGCCAAGCTGATCATCTGGGGGCTTCTGTCTGCCCTGCTGTATCACATGGTGGCCGGTATCCGTCACCTCATCATGGACTCCGGGGTAGGCGAGACGCTCGAAGGCGGCAAGCTGGGCTCCAAAATCGTTGTCGCGGTTTCCGTGGTACTGATTCTTCTGGCGGGAGTATGGATATGGTAACCAACGTCACCAACCTTTCGCGTTCGGGCCTCTATGACTGGATGGCTCAGCGTGTTTCTGCGGTCGTGCTCGCGGCTTATTTCATATTCCTGATCGGATACATGGTCTTTCATCCGGGTCTGAGTTACGCCCAATGGCATGATCTGTTCGCACACAACGGAATGCGTATCTTCAGTCTGCTGGCCCTCGTTGCCCTTGGCGCTCACGCCTGGGTCGGCATGTGGACCATCGCGACCGACTACCTGACGCCGATGGCGCTGGGCAAGTCTGCCACTGCAGTACGTTTTCTGTTTCAGGCGGTATGCGGCGTTCTGATGTTCGCCTACTTCGTCTGGGGCGTGCAGATTCTTTGGGGTATCTGATTCATGGCTAACATAAATTCGCTTTCCTTCGACGCCATCATCATTGGTGGTGGCGGTGCCGGTATGCGCGCTGCCCTGCAGCTCGCTCAGGGCGGTCACAAGACTGCCGTGGTCACCAAGGTGTTCCCGACACGCTCGCACACCGTTTCTGCCCAGGGTGGCATCACCTGCGCAATTGCCTCTGCCGATCCGAACGATGACTGGCGCTGGCACATGTACGATACCGTCAAGGGTTCCGACTACATCGGTGACCAGGACGCTATCGAATACATGTGTTCCGTAGGCCCTGAAGCTGTTTTCGAACTCGAGCACATGGGTCTGCCGTTCTCCCGTACCGAACAGGGTCGCATCTACCAGCGTCCGTTTGGCGGTCAGTCCAAGGACTTCGGCAAGGGCGGTCAGGCTGCACGTACCTGTGCTGCTGCCGACCGTACCGGTCACGCACTGCTGCACACCCTGTATCAGGCCAACCTCAAGGCTGGCACCGTATTCCTCAACGAATACTACGGCGTGGATCTGGTCAAGAATCAGGACGGTGCCTTTGTCGGCATCATCGCCATCTGCATTGAAACCGGCGAAACCTCCTACATCCGTGCCAACGCTACCGTGCTGGCAACCGGCGGTGCAGGCCGTATCTACTCTTCGACCACCAATGCCCTGATCAATACCGGTGACGGTATCGGTATGGCGCTGCGCGCCGGTGTCCCGGTTCAGGACATCGAAATGTGGCAGTTCCACCCGACCGGCATTGCCGGTGCAGGTGTACTGGTCACCGAAGGCTGCCGCGGTGAAGGCGGTTACCTGATCAACAAGCACGGCGAGCGTTTCATGGAGCGTTATGCTCCTAACGCCAAGGACCTTGCAGGTCGTGACGTGGTTGCGCGCTCCATGGTCAAGGAAATCATTGCCGGTAACGGCTGCGGTCCGGATGGCGACCATGTAATGCTCAAGCTCGATCACCTGGGCGAAGAAGTGTTGCACAGCCGTTTGCCAGGCATTATGGAGTTGTCCAAGACCTTCGCTCACGTCGACCCTGCAACAGCACCGATTCCGGTAGTTCCTACCTGCCATTACATGATGGGCGGCGTTGCCACCAACATTCATGGTCAGGCGATCACTCAGGACGCCGCCGGTGTCGATCAGATCATTCCGGGTCTGTTTGCGGTAGGTGAAGTGGCTTGCGTATCGGTTCACGGTGCAAACCGTCTGGGCGGCAACTCGTTGCTCGATCTGGTTGTGTTCGGTCGCGCTGCGGGTATTCACCTGGAGAAAGCGCTGAGCGAAGGTATCGACTACGCCCGTGCTTCCGAGTCCGACATCGATGCTGCGCTGGCACGCGTTGCCGGCCTGAACGAGCGCACTACCGGCGAAGACGTCGCCACGCTGCGTAAAGAGCTGCAAAGCTGCATGCAGAACTACTTCGGTGTGTTCCGCACCGGCGAATACATGCAGAAGGGTATTGCTCAGCTGGCTGACCTGCGCGTGCGTATCGCCAACGTCAAGATCAATGACAAGAGCCAGGCATTCAATACCGCCCGTATCGAAGCGCTTGAACTGCAAAACCTGCTGGAAGTTGCCGAAGCCACGGCGATCGCCGCAGAGCATCGTAAAGAGTCCCGCGGCGCTCACGCCCGTGAAGACTTTGAAGATCGCGATGACGAGAACTGGTTGTGCCACACCCTGTATTTCCCGGGTGACAAGCGCGTGACCAAGCGTGCCGTGAACTTCTCGCCGAAGACTGTTCCGACTTTTGAGCCTAAGATTCGGACTTATTAAGGGGTGACCGATATGTTGCAAGTCAGTGTTTATCGTTACAACCCTGAGCAGGACGCTGCGCCGTTCATGCAGGAGTTTCAGGTCGATACCGGTGGCAAGGACCTGATGGTGCTGGACGTGCTCGCCCTGGTCAAAGAACAGGATCAAGGCTTCTCTTACCGTCGTTCGTGCCGCGAAGGCGTGTGCGGTTCCGATGGCATGAACATCAATGGCAAGAACGGTCTGGCCTGCATCACGCCGCTGTCTGCCGTTGTCGCCAAGAACAAGCTGATCGTACGTCCGCTGCCTGGTTTGCCGGTCATTCGTGACCTGGTCGTCGATATGAGCATCTTCTACAAGCAGTACGAGAAGGTGAAGCCGTTCCTGCAGAATGACACGCCGGCTCCGGCCATCGAACGTCTGCAAACTCCGGAAGAGCGCGAAAAGCTCGATGGTCTGTACGAGTGCATTCTGTGCGCTTGCTGCTCGACTTCCTGCCCGTCCTTCTGGTGGAACCCCGACAAGTTCCTGGGTCCTGCTGCGCTGCTGCAAGCCTACCGTTTCCTGGCTGACAGCCGTGACACCCGCACCAATGAACGTCTGGCTTCGCTTGATGACCCGTTCAGCGTGTTCCGCTGCCGCGGCATCATGAACTGCGTCAACGTGTGCCCGAAAGGCCTTAACCCAACCAAGGCTATCGGTCACGTGCGCAACATGTTGTTGCAAAGCGGCGTCTGATTGATCGTTTTATCTGTTACACCGTTGCACTGAAGTGGCTGCGGCGCAGGCTTCAACCGGCGCCGTAGTTTTAACCTGAGCAGTAGCTCGCAAAGCTGCCGCTCTTATTTTGAAGAAATGAGACCAGCAGGGGCATCCGGGCTGGTACCCGGACTATCTGCGTGATCCCTGGTGACTTGATACAGTCGCTGCACACGACTATTTCAGGATTGCTCTGGTGTCTTCGCCGGTGGTGTCCCCTTACCGAGGGTGACCAAGCATGCAAGAAAGCGTGATGCAGCGCATGTGGAACAGTGCCCACCTATCCGGTGGTAACGCTGCCTATGTGGAAGAGCTCTATGAGCTTTACCTGCACGACCCTAACGCTGTGCCAGAAGAATGGCGCACCTACTTTCAGAAGTTGCCAGCAGACGGCAGCTCTGCCACTGATGTATCGCACTCGACTATTCGCGATCATTTCGTGTTGCTGGCCAAAAACCAGCGCCGCGCTCAACCGGTGTCCGCCGGCAGTGTGAGCAGCGAGCACGAAAAGAAACAGGTTGAAGTGCTGCGACTGATCCAGGCGTATCGGATGCGTGGCCACCAGGCTGCTCAGCTCGATCCGTTGGGCCTTTGGCAGCGCCCTGCGCCTGCGGATCTGTCGATCAATCATTACGGCTTGACCAATGCCGATCTTGATACGACCTTCCGTGCCGGCGACCTGTTCATCGGCAAAGAGGAAGCGAGCCTACGCGAAATTCATGAAGCGTTGCAGCAGACATATTGTCGCACCATCGGCTCCGAGTTCACTCACATCGTGGATTCCGAGCAGCGCAACTGGTTCATGCAGCGTCTTGAGAGTGTTCGCGGCCGTCCAGCGTTCTCGGCTGATATCCAGAGCCACCTGCTCGAGCGTGTCACCGCAGCCGAAGGTCTCGAGAAGTATCTGGGTACCAAATATCCGGGTACCAAGCGCTTCGGTCTGGAAGGTGGCGAAAGCCTGATCCCGATGCTCGACGAGCTGATTCAGCGTTCCGGGTCCTATGGCACCAAGGAAGTCGTGATCGGTATGGCCCACCGCGGCCGCCTGAACGTACTGGTCAACACCTTTGGCAAGAACCCGCGCGACCTGTTCGACGAGTTCGAAGGCAAGAAAAAAGTGGAACTGGGTTCCGGTGACGTCAAATATCACCAGGGTTTCTCTTCCAACGTCATGACCGCAGGCGGTGAGGTTCACCTTGCCATGGCATTCAACCCGTCTCACCTGGAGATCGTTTCTCCGGTGGTCGAGGGGTCGGTGCGTGCGCGTCAGGATCGTCGCAACGATCCTAACGGTGACAAGGTTCTGCCGATTTCCCTCCACGGCGACGCGGCCTTTGCCGGTCAGGGCGTGGTCATGGAAACCTTCCAGATGTCGCAGACCCGCGGCTTCAAGACGGGCGGCACGATCCACATCGTCATCAACAACCAGGTGGGCTTCACCATCAGCAACCCGCTGGACTCGCGTTCGACCGAGTACGCCACCGACGTTGCCAAGATGATCCAGGCGCCGATCCTCCATGTAAATGGTGATGATCCGGAAGCCGTGATGTTCGTGACCCAGCTGGCGATCGATTACCGCATGCAGTTCAAGCGCGATATCGTGATCGATCTGGTCTGCTACCGTCGTCGTGGTCACAACGAAGCTGACGAGCCGAGTGGCACTCAGCCTCTGATGTATCAGCAGATCACCAAGCAGCGCACCACCCGTGAGCTGTATGCCGAGCATCTGATCAAGACCGGCATTCTCGATGAAGCCCGTGTTCAGGCCAAGGTCGATGATTACCGCAGCGCGCTGGACAATGGTCTGCACGTAGTGAAAAGCCTTGTCAAGGAGCCGAACAAGGAGTTGTTCGTCGACTGGCGTCCTTATCTGGGCCACGCCTGGACTGCGCGTCACGACACTCGCTTCGACCTCAAGACCCTGCAGGAACTGTCCGCCAAGCTGATGGAACTGCCTGAAGGCTTCGTCGTGCAGCGTCAGGTTCAGAAGATCTACGAAGACCGTCAGAAGATGCAGGCCGGTGGCTTGCCGATCAACTGGGGTTACGCCGAAACCATGGCATACGCCACGCTGGCGTTCGAAGGTCACCCGATCCGTATGACAGGGCAGGACATCGGTCGCGGTACGTTCTCGCACCGCCACGCCGTACTGCACAACCAGAAAGACGCCGGGACCTATATCCCGCTGCAGAATCTGTACTCCGGTCAGCCGCGTTTCGACCTGTACGACTCGTTCCTTTCGGAAGAGGCCGTGCTGGCATTCGAATACGGTTACTCGACCACCCAGCCGGATGCACTGGTTATCTGGGAAGCGCAGTTCGGCGACTTCGCCAACGGTGCCCAGGTGGTTGTCGACCAGTTCATCACCAGCGGTGAACACAAGTGGGGCCGTCTGTGCGGTCTGACCATGCTGTTGCCTCACGGCTACGAAGGGCAGGGGCCAGAGCACTCGTCGGCACGTCTTGAGCGTTATCTGCAATTGTGTGCCGAGCACAACATTCAGGTGTGCGTGCCAACGACTCCGGCGCAGATCTACCATTTGCTGCGTCGTCAGGTCATTCGTCCGCTGCGCAAGCCGCTGATCGTGCTGACTCCCAAGTCGTTGCTGCGTCACAAACTGGCTGTTTCGACCCTGGAAGATCTGGCCGAAGGCTCGTTCCAGACCGTCATTCCGGAAATCGATGCCCTCGATCCGGCCAAGGTCACGCGTCTGGTGCTGTGCAGCGGCAAGGTTTACTACGACCTGCTGGAAAAGCGCCGTGCCGAAGGGCGTGAAGACATTGCCATCGTTCGTATCGAGCAGCTGTACCCGTTCCCTGAAGACGACCTGATGGAAACCATCGCGCCGTACACCAACCTGCAGCATGTGGTCTGGTGTCAGGAAGAACCGATGAACCAGGGTGCCTGGTACAGCAGTCAGCACCACCTGCGCCGCAGCATGGGCAACCACAAACGTGAACTCGTTCTCGAGTACGCCGGTCGTGACGCCTCTGCCGCTCCAGCCTGTGGTTACGCTTCGATGCACGCCGAGCAGCAGGAAAAACTGTTGCAAGATGCCTTCACTGTTTAACGCCTTCGAGCATTAGAAACCGAATTAAGGAATTACAGATAATGGCTATCGAGATCAAAGCCCCCTCTTTCCCGGAATCCGTTGCCGATGGCACCATTTCCAAGTGGTACAAAAAAGAGGGTGATGCGGTAAAACGGGACGAGATGCTGGTCGATATCGAGACTGACAAGGTTGTTCTGGAAGTATTGGCCGAAGCTGACGGCGTGATGGGCTCGATCACCAAGGAAGAGGGCGCTATCGTCCTCTCCAACGAAGTGCTTGGCACTTTGAATGATGGTGCCACGGCATCTGCTGCTCCAGCACCTGCTGCTGCGCCTGCCTCTGCTGCGCCTGCCTCGGCACCCGCCGCTGCACCGGCTGCCGCTGGCGAAGAAGACCCGATTGCTGCGCCTGCTGCGCGTCAACTCGCTGAAGAAAACGGTATCAACCTGGCCAGCGTCAAAGGCACTGGTAAAGACGGCCGTATCACCAAGGAAGACGTGGTCGCTGCCGTTGAAGCGAAGAAATCCGCTCCAGCCGCTGCTCCTGCTGCCAAACCTGCTGCCGCTGCCGCTCCGGTTGTCGCTGCTGGCGACCGCACCGAGAAGCGCGTGCCGATGACTCGTGTACGTGCAACCGTTGCCAAGCGTCTGGTCGAAGCCCAGTCGAACATGGCCATGCTGACCACGTTCAACGAAGTCGACATGACCGAAGTCATGGCACTGCGTTCGAAGTACAAGGACCTGTTCGAGAAGTCGCACAACGGCGTGCGTCTGGGCTTTATGTCGTTCTTCGTCAAGGCTGCTACCGAGGCGCTGAAACGCTTCCCGGCTGTCAACGCGTCGATCGACGGCTCCGACATCGTCTACCACGGCTACGCCGACGTCGGTGTTGCAGTGTCCAGCGACCGTGGTCTGGTTGTACCGGTTCTGCGTAACGCCGAGCACATGAGCCTGGCTGAAATTGAAGGCGGCATCGCCACCTTCGGCAAGAAGGCCCGTGATGGCAAACTGTCCATCGACGAGATGACCGGTGGCACCTTCACGATCACTAATGGTGGTACTTTCGGTTCGATGATGTCGACGCCGATCGTCAACCCGCCACAGGCTGCAATTCTGGGCATGCACAACATTCTTCAGCGCCCGATGGCAGTCAACGGTCAGGTAGTGATTCGTCCGATGATGTATCTGGCACTGTCGTACGATCACCGTTTGATTGACGGCAAGGAAGCGGTAACCTTCCTCGTGACCATCAAGAACCTGCTGGAAGATCCGGCTCGTCTGTTGCTGGATATCTGATGAGGCAGCCCGTGGTTGCAAGCTTCAAGCTTCAAGTCAGAAGCGAAAGGGCGTGCAGCCGGGGCTGGTGTGTTTCACCTGATTAATAGGTCGCAAGTCGTTTTTGCCTGATCGCGGATCGACTTGCAGCTTGCAGCTAAAAGCTCGCAGCTAAAGAGGAACTCTTTGTTATGTCCCAGAAATTCGACGTGGTAGTGATTGGCGCAGGCCCTGGCGGTTATGTTGCCGCCATCAAGGCTGCGCAACTTGGTCTCAAGACTGCCTGCATCGAGAAGTACCAGGACAAGGAGGGCAAACTGGCCCTCGGTGGTACCTGCCTCAACGTTGGTTGCATTCCTTCCAAGGCGCTGCTCGACAGCTCCTGGAAGTTCTATGAAGCCAAGAACGGCTTCAGCGTGCACGGCATCTCGACATCTGAAGTGAATATCGATGTGCCGGCCATGATCGGTCGCAAGTCGACTATCGTCAAAGGCCTGACCGGCGGCGTTGCCAGCCTGTTCAAAGCCAATGGCGTGACCACTCTGCAAGGCCACGGCAAACTGCTGGCTGGCAAGAAGGTCGAGCTGACAGCTGCCGACGGCACCGTTGAAATCATCGAAGCTGACCATGTGATTCTGGCTTCGGGCTCGCGTCCTATCGACATCCCGCCAGCTCCGGTTGACCAGAAAGTCATCGTCGATTCGACCGGCGCTCTGGAATTCCAACAGGTTCCACAGCGTCTGGGCGTCATCGGCGCTGGCGTGATCGGTCTGGAGCTGGGCTCTGTATGGGCTCGCCTTGGCGCTCAGGTCACTGTTCTGGAAGCACTGGACAAGTTCATTCCGGCGGCTGACGAAGCAGTTTCCAAGGAAGCGCTGAAAACCTTCACCAAGCAAGGTCTGGACATCAAGCTGGGCGCTCGCGTGACCGGTTCCAAGGTCGAAGGCGAAGAAGTGGTGGTCAGCTACACCGACGCCGCTGGCGAGCAGTCGATTACCTTTGATCGTCTGATCGTTGCCGTTGGCCGTCGTCCCGTGACCACTGACCTGCTGGCATCGGACAGCGGCGTTGATCTGGACGAGCGCGGTTTCATCTACGTTGACGACTACTGCACCACCAGCGTTCCTGGCGTATACGCCATCGGTGACGTGGTGCGTGGCCTGATGCTGGCACACAAGGCGTCGGAAGAAGGCATCATGGTTGTCGAGCGCATCAAGGGCCACAAGGCTCAGATGAACTACAACCTGATCCCGTCGGTTATCTACACCCACCCGGAAATCGCCTGGGTCGGCAAGACCGAGCAGACGCTCAAGGCCGAAGGCGTTGAAGTCAATGTCGGTACGTTCCCGTTCGCAGCCAGTGGCCGTGCCATGGCAGCCAACGACACCGGCGGCTTCGTCAAGATCATTGCCGACGCCAAGACTGACCGCGTACTGGGTGTTCACGTTATTGGTCCAAGCGCTGCCGAACTGGTACAGCAGGGCGCAATCGCGATGGAATTCGGCAGCAGCGCAGAAGACATCGGCATGATGGTCTTCTCGCACCCGACCCTGTCCGAAGCGCTGCATGAAGCTGCACTGGCTGTGAATGGCGGCGCCATCCATATCCAGAATCGCAAGAAACGCTAAGACAACAAGAGAAACCACGGCGCAGTGCCCGTCGTTGGCCTTGCAAGCAGGGCTTACCGCGGAATCTGCGCCGGACTCGACCTCTCAGGCGGCTCCATGAGTGTCCCACGGCACTTGCGGAGTCCACCCGGAGTAGCGGTCACAGGTGGTGCGGCACGCTGACGTGCAGCACCGAATGCGCAGTACCTAAACGAAGACGGTAATAAGCATGAATCTTCACGAGTATCAGGGTAAGCAGCTGTTCGCTGAGTACGGCCTGCCAGTATCCAAGGGTTACGCGGTAGACACCCCGGAAGCAGCAGCAGAAGCCTGCGACAAGATCGGCGGAACCGAGTGGGTCGTCAAAGCCCAGGTTCACGCAGGTGGTCGCGGTAAAGCGGGCGGCGTAAAGCTGGTTCGCAGCAAGGAAGACGCTGCAGCGTTCGCTCAACAGTGGTTGGGCAAGCGCCTGGTGACTTACCAGACTGACGCCAACGGTCAGCCAGTGACCAAGATCCTGGTCGAATCGTGCACCGACATCGCCAAAGAGCTGTATCTGGGCGCTGTGGTCGATCGTTCTAGCCGTCGTATCGTGTTCATGGCTTCCACCGAAGGTGGCGTGGATATCGAGAAGATCGCTCACGACACTCCTGAAAAGATTCTCAAGGCCACGATCGACCCACTGGTCGGCGCTCAGCCGTTCCAGGGCCGCGATCTGGCATTCCAGCTGGGTCTGGAAGGCAAGCAGGTCACTCAGTTCGCCAAGATCTTCACCGGTCTGGCCAAGCTGTTCCAGGACCATGACCTGGCCCTGCTGGAAGTGAACCCGCTGGTGATCAAGGCTGACGGCGATCTGCACTGTCTGGACGCGAAGATCAACATCGACGCCAACGCCATGTACCGTCAGCCCAAGCTGAAGGGCTTCCACGATCCTTCGCAGGACGATCCTCGCGAAGCTCACGCTGCCAAGTTCGAACTGAACTACGTAGCGCTGGAAGGCAACATCGGCTGCATGGTCAACGGTGCTGGCCTGGCCATGGGTACCATGGACATCGTCAACCTGCATGGCGGCAAGCCTGCAAACTTCCTTGACGTTGGCGGTGGTGCCACCAAGGAACGCGTTACCGAAGCGTTCAAGATCATCCTGTCCGACACCAACGTCGCCGCAGTACTGGTCAACATCTTCGGCGGCATCGTTCGTTGCGACATGATTGCCGAAGGCATCATCGGTGCAGTGAAAGAAGTCGGCGTGAAAATCCCGGTTGTTGTTCGCCTTGAAGGTAACAACGCTGAACTGGGCGCTAAAGTACTGGCAGAAAGCGGTTTGAACATCATCGCTGCGACCAGCCTGACCGACGCTGCTCAACAAGTTGTCAAAGCCGCGGAGGGCAAGTAATGAGCGTCCTGATCAATAAAGACACCAAGGTTATCTGCCAGGGTTTCACTGGTTCGCAAGGTACCTTCCACTCCGAGCAAGCCATTGCCTACGGCACCAAAATGGTTGGCGGCGTGACTCCAGGCAAGGGCGGCACCACGCACCTGAACCTGCCAGTGTTCAACACTGTGAAAGAAGCCGTAGACACCACTGGCGCTACTGCCAGCGTCATCTATGTTCCGGCTCCTTTCTGCAAGGATTCCATCCTTGAAGCAGCGTTCGGCGGCATCAAGCTGATCGTCTGCATCACCGAAGGCATCCCGACCATCGACATGCTGGAAGCCAAGGTCAAGTGCGACGAGCTGGGTGTGATCCTGATCGGTCCTAACTGCCCAGGCGTCATCACTCCGGGCGAGTGCAAGATCGGCATCATGCCAGGTCACATTCACTTGCCAGGCAAGGTAGGCATCGTGTCGCGTTCCGGCACCCTGACCTACGAAGCTGTGAAGCAGACCACTGACGCCGGTTTCGGTCAGTCCACCTGTGTAGGTATCGGTGGTGACCCGATCCCTGGTTCGAACTTCATCGACATCCTGAAGCTGTTCCAGGAAGACCCGAAGACCGAAGCGATCGTCATGATCGGCGAGATCGGCGGTTCGGCTGAAGAAGAAGCGGCTGCCTACATCAAGGCACACGTGACCAAGCCGGTTGTTTCCTACATCGCTGGTGTGACTGCTCCTCCGGGCAAGCGCATGGGCCATGCCGGTGCAATCATCTCGGGTGGTAAAGGTACTGCAGACGAGAAATTCGCTGCACTGCAGGACGCTGGTGTAAAAACCGTGCGCTCCCTGGCAGACATCGGCAAGGCCCTGGCCGAGCTGACTGGCTGGCCAACCAAGTAAGCTTCACTGTTTGCTGATCAGGTAAGCTCGCTTGCCTGATTCGAGCAATCGACAAAAGCCACCTTCGGGTGGCTTTTGTTTGGGCGCCTGAAAAGGTTCGCCTTACCCGGTCTGGTTCACCTGGACCTCTCATTGCTGGCATTTTCAACTGTCTGGGGCTTTACATCCGCCAACAAACGGTGCGTCGTCGGCTGGCGCGCCCTGAGACAGTGCATTTTCGGTCGAAGTTGGCTACCCTGTCCGCCGTTTTTGCGTTGCCCTCACGAGGGGCGTTTCGCAAGGTACTGCCACGTCTTACGCCGACGGGCTGCGTCTGCCCCATTCATGGGTGACGTCCCATCCCTTATTTCGATTCCGTGTGGTCCCTCGTAATGAAAGTGTTGAAAGGCCAGGACATCCTGGCACTCGGTTTTATGACATTTGCCCTGTTTGTCGGGGCTGGCAACATTATCTTCCCTCCTATTGTCGGCCTGCAGGCCGGACCACATGTCTGGATGGCGGCGCTGGGCTTTCTGGTCACGGCGGTCGGGCTGCCGGTCGTTACGGTGATTGCTCTGGCCAGGGTAGGGGGAGCAATGGATGCCCTGAGCAGCCCGATCGGCAAGATTGCCGGCGGGGCGCTCGCAGCCGTCTGCTATCTGGCGGTCGGCCCGCTGTTCGCGACCCCGCGTACTGCGACCGTCTCGTTTGAAGTCGGCCTGGCACCTCTGACCGGTGACACTCCAGTCGCGTTGTTCCTCTACAGCCTGGTGTATTTTCTGGTGGTGTTCTGGGTTTCGTTGTATCCGGGGCGCTTGCTCGACACGGTCGGGCGCTTTTTGGCACCGCTCAAGATTGTCGCCCTGGCAGTATTGGGGATCGCAGCATTCGCATTACCCGCAGGCGGAATAGGCGAGGCTGAGCCCGCCTATGCCGCTGCGCCGTTTTCCCAAGGTTTCATCAATGGTTATCTGACCATGGACACCCTCGGGGCGCTGGTCTTCGGGATTGTCATCGTCAATGCCATTCGCTCTCGTGGTGTCGAGTCACCACGTCTGATCACGCGCTACGCGATCATTGCCGGGCTCATTGCCGGTGTCGGGCTGGCGCTGGTGTATGTCAGCCTGTTTCGCCTGGGTTCCGGCAGCCATGCGGTCGCGGCAGGCGCAAGCAACGGCGCGGCGGTTCTGCATGCCTACGTGCAGCACACCTTCGGTTCATTGGGCAGCGGTTTTCTCGCCGTGCTGATTTCATTGGCGTGTCTGGTGACTGCGGTAGGCCTGACCTGTGCCTGTGCTGAATACTTTGCCAAGGTGCTGCCGCTGTCCTACCGGACGCTAGTGATCATCCTGGCGGTGTTCTCGCTGCTGGTATCCAATCTGGGGCTGACCAAGCTGATCCAGTTTTCGATTCCGGTACTCACCGCTATCTATCCACCGTGCATCGTGCTGGTGGCGCTGAGCTTCTGCAAAGGCCTCTGGCAGAGCCAGGGACGGGTTGTTGCACCGGTGATGCTGGTATCGCTCATCTTTGGCCTGATCGACGCGCTGAAGGGTGCCGGTTTTACTGACTATCTGCCGGGTGTGCTGACCAGTCTGCCGCTGAGTGATCAAGGCCTGGCATGGCTGGTGCCCTCGGTGATCACGCTGGCGGGCGCTGTAGCCGTTGACAGGCTCATGGGCAAGCGCAGCGAGGCGCTGGCTTGAAGTCGGTACACGATGCAATGTCGAACTGACGTTACGTGCCAAGTGAAACGAGTTAAATGAAAAAGCCCGCTTTAAGCGGGCTTTTTTAGTTCTGTAAGCGTTTCAGCCTTACTTGGTGGCTGGCGCTGCTTCTGGCGCTTTGTTGGCGTTCTCATTGGTACGCTGCTGAGCGGCTTCAGCGTTCTTCTGAGCGGCTTCCTGGCTTTCCTTGGCCGCGTCATTCACTTTTTCCTGAGCCTTTTCCATCGACTCCTGGGACTGCTGAGCTGCCTTGTTGGCATCTTGCTGAGTGTTTTCGGACTTTTTGTCACAGGCGGCAAGGCCCAGGGTGGCAGAAAGCATCAAGGCATAGGCTAAAGATTTACGCATGGGGTGTTTCTCCTTATTGAGTGTTCACGAGGCTAAGAGCCTGCCGTCATGAGTTAAGTTCCACCCGTGATGACAATATCGGAGGCCGTTGTTTCGCGGTCGTTACAGGCCGATAGCGCTGTGCCGATTGCAGACAGTTCTGGCGAGCACCCACCAACGCAATGCGTGCGGTATCCGGCGCATGAAACACGCTCCGCGTATCATTGGCTCTTGAAATCCCCGACCCAGCCCCCACCTTGATGACTACCCGCTGTCACACGGGCTTATGCCTGATCGTGACGGCTTATACCATCCAGATCGGAGTTTGATGATTATGAGTGTGGAAACTCAAAAGGAAACCCTGGGCTTCCAGACCGAGGTAAAGCAACTGCTGCACCTCATGATCCATTCGCTGTATTCCAACAAGGAAATTTTCCTTCGCGAATTGATCTCGAACGCGTCTGACGCGGTCGACAAATTGCGTTTTGAAGCGTTGTCCAAGCCGGAGTTGCTGGAAGGCGGCGCCGAGCTGAAAATTCGTGTGAGCTTCGACAAGGACGCGAAGACCGTTACGCTTGAAGACAACGGCATCGGTATGAGCCGTGAAGACGTGATCACCCACCTGGGCACGATCGCCAAGTCCGGCACCGCTGATTTCATGAAAAACCTGTCGGGCGACCAGAAGAAGGACTCGCACCTGATCGGTCAGTTCGGCGTGGGTTTCTATTCGGCATTCATCGTTGCCGATCAGGTCGAAGTGTTCAGCCGTCGTGCCGGCACGCCAGCGAATGAAGGCGTGCACTGGTCCTCCAAGGGCGAAGGCGAGTTCGAAGTCGCCACCGTCGACAAGGCTGATCGTGGCACCCGTATTGTTCTGCACCTGAAAAACGGTGAAGAGGAATTCGCTGACGGCTACCGCCTGCGTAACATCATCAAGAAATACTCCGACCATATCGCCTTGCCGATCGAGCTGCCCAAAGAGCAGGCTCCGGCAGCCGAAGGCGAGGAGGCACCGGCGCTGGAGTGGGAAACCGTCAACCGCGCCAGCGCCCTCTGGACCCGTCCGCGCACCGAGGTGAAGGATGAGGAGTATCAGGAGTTCTACAAGCATGTCGCGCACGACTACGAGAACCCGCTGAGCTGGAGCCATAACAAGGTCGAAGGCAAGCTGGAATACACGTCGCTGCTGTACGTGCCTGCGCGTGCTCCGTTTGATCTGTATCAGCGTGAAGCACCGCGCGGCCTCAAGCTCTACGTGCAGCGCGTCTTCGTCATGGATCAGGCCGAGTCGTTCCTGCCGCTGTACATGCGCTTCGTCAAGGGCGTGGTCGACTCCAATGACCTGTCGCTGAACGTTTCCCGCGAAATCCTGCAGAAAGACCCGATCATCGACTCGATGAAGTCGGCGTTGACCAAGCGCGTGCTGGACATGCTGGAGAAGCTGGCGAAAAACGAACCCGAGCAGTACAAGGGTTTCTGGAAAAACTTCGGCCAGGTCCTCAAGGAAGGTCCGGCAGAAGACTTCGCCAACAAGGAAAAAATCGCCGGTCTGCTGCGTTTCGCATCGACGTCCGACGACAGCGGTGAACAGAGCGTTTCTCTGGCCGAGTACCTGGCGCGTGCCAAGGAAGGTCAGGACAAGATTTACTACCTCACTGGCGAATCCTACGCACAGGTCAAGAACAGCCCGCACCTTGAGGTCTTCCGCAAGAAAGGCATCGAAGTGCTGCTGCTGACCGACCGTATCGACGAGTGGCTGATGAGCTACCTGAGCGATTTCGATGGCAAGGGCTTTGTGGATGTGGCGCGTGGCGACCTTGATCTGGGCAATCTTGACTCCGAAGAGGACAAGAAGGCACAGGAAGAGATCGCCAAGGACAAAGAGGGCCTGATCGAGCGCCTGAAAGCTGCGCTGGGTGAGTCTGTAAGTGAGGTGCGTGTTTCCCATCGTCTGACCGATTCGCCTGCGATTCTGGCCATTGGCGAGCAGGACATGGGGCTGCAGATGCGTCAGATTCTGGAAGCCAGCGGGCAGAAGGTTCCGGACTCCAAGCCAATCTTCGAATTCAACCCGGCTCACCCGCTGATCGGCAAACTGGATGCCGAGCAGAGCGAAGAGCGCTTCGGCGATCTGTCGCACATCCTGTTCGATCAGGCGGCGCTGGCCGCCGGTGACAGCCTCAAGGATCCAGCTGCGTATGTGCGTCGTCTGAACAAGCTGTTGGTAGAACTGTCGGTTTGATAGCCGGTTGACAAGAAACCCGCCTCGGCGGGTTTTTTGTTTCAGTTCCCGCGACACGTTTTTCATCTCCCTAACGATCAGGAGTCAGTAATGAGCAGCAACATTGAAATTCGTTCTGTGGTCTATCAGATCGATGGCCAGACTTATGAAAGCCGTCTTGCGTACGACCCGAAAGCTAGCGCTGCACAGCCAGGGTTGCTGATGGCGCCTAACTGGATGGGTGTCAGTCAGGGCGCTGAAGATATCGCCAAAGCGGTCGCTGCGAAGGGCTATGTGGTGCTGCTGGCTGACCTTTACGGTCAGCAGATTCGCCCGAGTAACAATGACGAGGCGGGCGCTGCCATGATGCCGCTCAAGGACGATCGCGCGTTGTTGCGCAAGCGTATGCAAGCAGGCCTCGACCAGTTGTTGAGCCAGGCGGATGTGTCTCTGGACTCAAGCAAGATCGCAACATTCGGTTTCTGCTTTGGTGGCTGCTGCTCGCTGGAGCTTGCGCGTACCGGGGCAGAGCTGAAGGCCGCCATTTCGTTCCACGGCACGCTGGATACGCCCAACCCGGCTGATGCGAAGAGCATCAAGGGCTCGGTGCTGGTTCTCCACGGCGCGTCGGACCCGCTGGTGCCAAAAGAGCAGTTACCTGCTTTTGAAGAGGAAATGAACGCCGCTGGTGTGGACTGGCAGTTGCACAGTTACGGTGGGGCATTCCATTCCTTCACCGACCCGCACGCCAATGTTCCCGGCATGATGATGTACGACGCCAAAGTGTCGAGCCGTGCGTTCAAGTCGATGCATGATTTGTTGAGCGAAGTGTTCGGCTGAAGGAACACCTATCGTCTCCTAGGGCGTGCAGGGGAACACTATCGTGCCCATGCTCCGCGTGGGCATGCCGGTCTGGACGCTCTGCGTCCTCTTGCGACGCAGAGCGTCGTGAACTGCATTCCCACGCTGGAGCGTGAG
>NZ_JAWHPJ010000023.1:0-2623 GCF_032587815.1 Pseudomonas syringae group sp. 26L6 | reverse complement strand
CACCCAGGTTTCCCAGATGAGGTCTTCGTTTTCAGGTGGCATGAGAGGATAGGTGGAATCTTCACTCGCCTTGCCAGCTGGCTTGTTGGTAAGCGTTCCGAACTGTTCGGCCTTCCTGAATTGTCCCCTTTCCAGAAAGTCTTCATGTACTGGACGCTCGATTTTTTCTACCGGCAGCCCACCACGATCGTTTGCTGCTGATGACGTTGAAATGCACCGATTGCCCGCGCAGAGTGGCATCAACCCTGATGCCAGTTAGTGGCTTTTTCGATGTATTGAGCGTTCGCTGGAAGTGCCTTGTGCAGGAACGCGAGATACTTGTCCATAAGCACCTTGCTGGGAAAACGCGCGGCGAACCCGGTGGTTGTATCGTCGCAATGGATAATGACCATCAGACGTTTGTGATCAACCGTGACAAATTCGTGCAAATGCCACGGGGCGGTTTGTCGATGGTGGACGGGGTTTTCCCAGTTCAGCAGTTTGATGGCTGCGACAAAGGCCATTGCCACCGGACCGACCAGGAACAGCAATGACCCAGTGATTAGGGCGACGAGGACGAATGCCAGTATGACGAAAATAGCGATGCCTTTGAAAAACGATGAGGCGAATTCGGGATAGTGGAGGTAATACTCTACGGTTGCTCCGTCGGTTTTCAGGGTGTAGTTGTAGATGGTTTTTTGGCGGATGAGCAGGCCTACGAAGTAGGCAAGAATGCCAGCGAGCGCTAGTACAGTGCCCACTAGTAAATGGGGTGTTTCTAAAAACGGTCTCCAGCCCCCCCCCAATATAAAGTGAGCTCGCAGCTAGGTAAATTGCGATAAATATAGATTGTATGACCATTGTTTCTCTAGGCGAGCTCGCAAGTGTTTTGATTTTCCAATCCATAACACCGCTACCTTGCGGCAAGGTAGCGGTTTTCTCTTGTAGGTTCATAGCGGCCTGCTCTCTGCAACTTCAAGGGTCAGCGTGCCAGTCCTGCTTAATGCCTTTACTTCAAGTTCTACTGCAGTCAAACCGTCACTATCGGTATCGCCTCTTGTCCCCAGCTCTATCTGAAACAGATAGCCTCGATCCTCCTCGCCAGGATGTATCAGATTGCTGGGGTACCAGATTTGTAGCTCAAGATAGGTTGCATCTTTGTCGAGCGGTACCCAGGTTTCCCAGATGAGGTCTTCGTCTTCGTGCGGCATGAGAGGATAGGTGAAGTCTTCACTCGCCTTGTCCGCTGGCTTGTTGGTAAGCGTCCCGAACTGTTCGGACTTCCTGAATTGCCCTCGGTCCAGAAAAGCGTCATGTATCGGCTGGTCTATTTTTTCTACGGGCAGCACGCCCCATGGTCGCTTGCTACTGACAATGTTGAAATGCACGGGCTGCCCGCGTACCAGATTGGGCAAGCGCACTTGTACCCCTGCGCCATTTTGTACCGCTGCACTGTAGTAATCACCTTTGCCAAGGTAACGCTCTTCATAATGCACGGTGCTTTTTACATAAACTTGAGGAGATAGCTGGATTTCCAATAATGTCTGTATTTCTTCATTCTCACCGTGGGCAGTCTCGGCGTAGCGATAGTCTAGTTTTTTCGACCAACAGCACTTGCGCAGCCACCAGCCGACACTGTCTTGCTTTAAATAATTTAAAGCCATTGTAGCAAAAAGATAAATAAAGCCGGCCACCAGCAAGGCGACGTTTAACCATGAGCTCATTGCAACAGCTGTGATTTTGGCTGTTGGGGATATTCCTGCCGCTAGCTGAATTATTGAACCTGCTCCCATTACGAGTACAGAGGTGCCCTTTACACTGATTGCGGTTTTTTCTTCCATTGTTCTAGCCGTGCCAAAGTCTTCAAGAATATCTTTTAACTCTAATGTGGCCGCCGCTATCCCGAACGCTCCCATTGCCACCATTGAGCTTCGAAAACCGCGTATCGCATCTCCCCAAACTGCATTACCCCGTGCTCTCCAATAAGCCGCCGATTGATCAAGAATGCCCACTGTGTACGTACCAATAACCACAGGCTTCGCCGTACTGATAACCGCCCACGGCGCTTCAACAAACACCGCCATCAACAGGTTGAAGCTATACCCCAGCCCATAGGTAACCTTGCCAATATCTTTGGCACTGAAGTCTCCATCCCGAGTAAGGTCCCGGTAAGTGAGCGCGGTATTGATGAAGTTGAGCATGATCACGCCCCAAGTGATTGCCCCGGCAATTCCTCCCAGCCCATCGATCCAGCGCTTGGCGGTGGTCAGCCAGTCTTTCGCCATGGTTTTGCCGGACTGGAAGTGCAGTCGAATCTCGTCCTGCAACTGCTTTGCGTATTGGTTGTTCTGATAGTCGAGCAGGGCGGGGATGCTCAATTCATGCAGACGAAGTTTTTCCTCGAGGACGCGAAGGTGGCTGGCGTTGCTTTTGCGGGTGTTGTAAGCGGTTGGATAAAGCCACCGGCGACGGGTATCGCTGATCTGCTTGTTGAGGACCTGCCACTCGCGTATCCACTGTTTGAGCTTGGTGAACACCTGTTGATCGACTGCAATACGCGCCTTCGAATCAAGCAAAATCTGGCCGATAAACAGGGTGCGAAGCAATGCGACGATGTTCTGCTGTTTGCCCAGGGCCATGCGGC
>NZ_JAWHPJ010000022.1:0-13196 GCF_032587815.1 Pseudomonas syringae group sp. 26L6 | reverse complement strand
CGACACCGTTTTGTCTGGCGGTGTTGATGTTGGAGGTTTGGAATGTGAGTTCGGAGAGTGAGGCTCTGAAACAGACAATGCGAGAAAAGAATAGTGCAAGGGCAACCGCCGGCATCATCAGCGCTATTGTAGATCTGACTATCGCGCTGGAGGCGCTGACTGTAAAATTACTGGGTAGCCAACCAAAAGATTTTTTAAGTAGAAAGTCTCTGTGGGTAATCTCTGAAGAAGGCGCAGAACGCTGGCTTGGAAAGACACTTGGCGAAGTTGTAACCAAGCAAATCACCAGCCGCCTGATCGCTCAAATACTTTCAGGAAGTCTACTTTGCACTATCAACCTATATGACATTTGGTATGCATGGCAATGGAATGATCAAGCTATATATGGCTATCTGCTAATTTCCATGGGCGGTCTACTAAGCGCTCTTGGTTCGATAGTCGGGGGGCTAACGGTCTACTTCGGCCTCAATCCGCTAGGCTGGGCGGCGTTGCTGCTGATCGGCATGGGCGTGGGTTTGGTCATCATTATGAGCTCAACGCCACTGGAGTCCTGGTTAGCAAACGGACCATTCGGTGAGAGCCATTCAATTGACCTGTATTTACAGGACCCATTAGAGGCCTTTTACCGGCTGGCAAGCCTGCTTGCGGGTATCAGTATCTCAATAGAGAGAAATCCGGCTCACGAACAGCACGCCACATTTGATACCCACGCAAAAATACCGCATGCCATACGCAGCGCTGACACCGTCATTCGTTTAGAGAGCCGTCTACCAGGCGTTATTGGCAGCCTTCACAGTGTCAGCATTCAAGCCGACTGCCGTCACTGCCGCATTCTTGAAAGGATCAATAATCAAGGCGTTCCCTACCGGGCAACAGTTGAAGTCACAGATAAAGCAACACGCCCCAATGCGCAGCGCCTCTATCCTAATGCGATTGAGCTGTTTTTCACCACACCGACTACCCAGATCTCATCAACTGGCAACAGCAGGCATTATTATAAATGGGCTGTAAGGGCTCAGTTCGTTTTAACTCACGGAAGAGAGAATTTATATTTCCCATCGCCTCCGGTCAAAGACCCGACTAAATATAGTTCAAAATGGGCAGTACCAAATTTTGAAGTCATCAATCGACCCTTTTGGGCAGATGAAACAACGCATAAGGTATCTTTGAATGACTGAATCAAAGACACACACTTGCTATGGACATAAAGCCTATAACCCTCACAATATCCCTGAGCAAAGACCGTATATTCGAAAGTCACGCGCGACTTACAAGTTTCGCCTGCCATGGGGTCTGACTCAGCAAGTGGCTACACCAGGGATCGTTAGACAATCCACCCCAGAAAAAATGAGATTCTGGGAGAGGGTGAAAATAGAGGATGACCGAAAAAAAACCTCGGAACCTATAAAGCCAGAATATTTGAAGACGTGGAGTTCCATCAGAATTTTGATCAGGAACGCTTTAGATTTTCACAGCTTCCATTCAGATCTCAATTCTGGATATTTATTCTACTGTTTGGAAAAGTAGGCTTCATTATCCTCTTTCCAATTTCAATAATCTCACACATCGCTGTTGTCCACGCTTGCGATGACTCATGGCAACAGGTCACTGTCGAGCTGCTAATAGGCCTCTACCCGTTTTTGCTAGGCATTCCGTTGCTCAGCTGGCTTATCGGCCACATCGTAATCAATCACTTTCCCCGCCTCTGGTTCCGCCCGCCAAAAGGCCCACTCTGGGAGCTAAACCGCAGAACGGGTCTCGTCACAATCTTCGGCTACAAACGCCATCGAAAAGAAGGGGTGATCGAAGAGTTCATCGCGCCGTTCTACGAGTTCGATGCCTACATGACCACCACGCATGATCGTCATGGCTGCTATCACGGCCTGATGCTCCAGCATCGATACGAGGAGCAGTGCATCAACTTTCACGCATTACTCGGCCCTGATGATTTCCAGCAACGCCCCTGTGCTCTCTGGGACTTCCTGCAAAACTACATGGACACAAGCGGCCCGATTCCGGATATCCCGTTGTTTGAACCGTACCGGCACCTGGACCCGGTCACTGCCAGTTACGATCAGCAGCGCGGCCGCGACCCTCGCTACTGGATCGACATGGATGACGCCACGTTCAAGGCCGAGGTCGATGCCATGTGGCAGCGGGTTTATGCGATTGACACGTTCAGCCGCCCGAATCTCATGGCTCGGTATGTGGATTACGGATCATGAGATGTGGCGTCCGGTCAGCGACGGGACTGTGTTCCAGGTCGGACGCATGCAAAACCTAAACCTCAGTCACACTTGATAACGCGCAAGGCTGCAGATTCGTGACGCGGAGCGTCACGGGATGCATGCCAACGCGGAGCATTGGCACGAGAGTCAACCCCGGTTTAGCGATGCGTGGACCAAGCCAGACGTCAATAAGGTTAACCAACCATTTTGGACAGATGAAATAACTCACCAGGCCGAGGCTAATGACTAAATCAATCCATAGGCTTTATTACGCTTCCCACTCATACAGTCCAGACAACATCTTACGGCAATCATGTGCACTTAAGCCCCGTACTATCTTGTCTGGTGCCATACGCTTGCCTTGGTCCTCAACTCAGGAGGCAGTGCCTATTGAACTCATGAAAAACTCCACACCTGAGAGCATGAGATTTTGGCAAAAAGAGCAGATAAAAGCGATACAACAGAAAGCTGAAAATACTTATGCACCGGCTATCTTTGAATCAGTTGACTTGCATCAAAAGTATGATCAAGAGCGATTCCGCTTTACTCAGCTCCCGTTAAAAACGCAATTATGGTTATTCATGCAACAGGGTGGAAAATGGTCTTTCATTATTTTGCTTCCTATGTTCTTGCTCGTAAGCTTCTTGGGTATCAATAAGCCGACTGACTCAGCCATCACCCTGTACTTTAATAATATCATCGAAACATTTCCGATTCTTATGGCACCTTGGTTGGTCTTTTGGGTCGTCGGCCATATCGTCATCAATCACTTTCCCCGCCTCTGGTTCCGCCCGCCAAAAGGCCCACTCTGGGAGCTTAACCGCAGAACCGGCCTGATCACGATCTTCGGCTACAAACGCCATCGAAAAGAAGGGGTGATCGACGAGTTCATCGCGCCGTTCTACGAGTTCGATGCCTACATGACCACCACGCATGATCGACATGGATCGTATTACAGCCTGCTTCTCCAGCATCGCTACGAGGAGCAGTCCATCAACTTTCACGCACTGCTCAGCCCTGACGATTTCCAGCAACGCCCCTGTGCACTCTGGGACTTCCTCCAAAACTATATGGACACCAGCGGCCCGATTCCGGACATCCCGTTGTTTGAACCGTACCGGCACCTGGACCCGGTCACTGCCAGTTACGATCAGCAGCGCGGCCGCAACCCTCGTTACTGGATCGACATGGATGACGCCACGTTCAAGGCCGAGGTCGATGCCATGTGGCAGCGGGTTTATGCGATTGACACGTTTAGCCGACCGAATCTCATGGCGCGGTATGTGGATTATGGCGTGTGAGGTGTTGTGTCGGATCTGCGGCGGCCCTTAGACGGGCTGCCTCAGTTGCGTCTGATGTACCGTGTGCACCGTTGCTGCCGGTTCCCGGCAGTTCGCGGACGAGTCCGCTCCCACTGGCGCCCGGTCCGCTTCCGCTCCATCCGGGCAGACGCCAGCTTTTCAGAGCCTTCACGACTTTGCAGGCGGCTTAGGCGTGATCACGGGCAGGCTCAAAGCCCCAACATCAGCCCACTCAGGCGTTTGACCTTGCGGCGCAGGGCTTCTTCGAAGATGCCGTGGCGGGGTTCGATCAGGCTGAACCAGTGTTTGGCGCGGGTGATGCCGGTGTAGATGAGTTCTTTGGTCAGTACCGGGTTGAGCGCTTCGGGCAGGATCAGGGCGGTGTGGGCGAATTCCGAGCCCTGGGATTTGTGTACGGTCATGGCGTACACGGTTTCTACCTCATTGAGGCGGCTGGGCAGGACGAAGCGCACGCCATCGCTGCCGTCGTTGCGCGGGAACGCGACACGTAGCACTTGCTTGCCGTCGCCGTCGCGCTCGGGCAGGCGCAAGGTGATGCCAATGTCGCCGTTCATCAAGCCCAGGCCATAGTCGTTGTGGGTCATCAACACCGGGCGGCCTTCGTACCATTGCTGTTCGCTTTCAATCAGCTTTGCGTTGAACAGCGCATGAGTGATGCGCTGGTTCAGGCCTTCCACGCCCCACGGGCCTTTGCGTACAGCGCACAGCAGTTGAAAGGCATCGAAGGCGCTGAGTACCGAGCGCGCCCAACGGGTCCAGCACGCGTCGTCCAGTGCCGAATCGTCGGCGGGCCGCTCGGCGGCGAGTACGTTCAGGTAATGCCGGTAACCCTGCGGACCTTGCTCGCCCCTGCCAAGACCGTCGAGGACCAGGCGTTCGAACTTCAGATCCTGTTCGCCCTTGAGGGCCAGGGCGAACAGGTCGTCGTGACTGCCCGCCGCAAGCAGCGCGCGGGCCTGTTGGTCCTGCTGCAGGTTGACCAGTCGGGCCAGCTGGCCGATGCCGCTGCCTTGGCCGAAACGACGCGAGTGGCGCAGCATCACCACTTGCTGGGCCAACGGATGCTGCTGTGCATCGCCCTGGCGCAAACCGCCCTTGCCAAGGTCTTCGCCGCTGACGGCTTCCAGCCAGGCCTGAGTTTCAGGGCTGTAAAAACCTTCTTCGGCGTCGCGACACAAATCGCCCAGTACGGCACCCGCCTCAACGGACGCCAACTGGTCCTTGTCGCCGAGCAGCACCATGCGCGCATGCGGCGGTAATGCGTCGAGCAGATTGGCCATCATTTCCAGGTCAATCATTGACGCCTCATCAACCACCAGCACATCCAGCGGCAGTAAATTGCCCGCATGGTGACGGAAATGCCGGGTGCCGGGGCGGCTGCCCAGCAGGCGGTGGACGGTGGTGACTTCGCTGGGGATTTTCTGCCGTACGTCGTCGCTGACATCCAGGCTCTGCACTTGCTGGCTGATGGACTCGGTCAGCCGGGCCGCCGCCTTGCCGGTAGGTGCCGCCAGACGGATGCGCAACGGCTGGCCACTCTGCACCGCCGGGGCCTGCAATAACGCCAGCAAGCGCACCACGGTTGTGGTCTTGCCGGTGCCAGGGCCACCGGTGATGATGCTGAAGCCCTTGCGGGTCGCCAGCGCGCAGGCAAGTTTCTGCCAGTCGATAATGGCTTGAGGCGCTGAGTTCGCAGGCCCGAACAGGGCATTCAGGCGCTGCGGCAGATCCTCCGGCGGCGTTTCGCTCTGCGCCAGGCGCTGACGCAAGGCTGCGGCGATACGCCGTTCATAGGTCCAGTAGCGGCGCAGGTATAAACGTCGCTCGGCAAGCACCAATGGTTTTTGCAGCGCCTCGGCACTTGAGTCTCCGACTTCGGCCACCAGCATGCTGCGCGCCAGCGCCTGGCACCAGGCGGCGCCATCCAGTGCTGCCAGCAGTTGCGAGGGCAGCAGCACTGTCCCGCCTTGCTGATCGCCCTCGGGTGGCAATGACAGGGCGAAGTCCGGTTCTTTCAGGGTTTCGTACAGATCCAGGCAGACATGGCCGTGACCGAGCTGATGGCTGGTCAGCGCCGCAGCCACCAGCACCAGTGGATCGGCGTGCGGATCGAGGTCACTGAGGAACGCGACAAATGCTTTGTCCAGCGCACGCAACCAGCCGCGCTCGACCCAGCGCTCCAGCAGGATCAACAGATCGCCGACGCGCGTCAGCGGACTCAATTCAGCGAGGCTGATGTCGTCCAGCGCGGTAGGCAACAGATCATCGAACGAGCGGCTCATGCCAATGCTCCCGGCAGGTCATGCGCTAACGGTTTACCCTGAAACAAAAGGTCCAGACTCTCTATCAGTTCGCGTGGTGGACGGACGAAATACGCGCCCTGAGAGACCGAACGGCTGCCGCGCAGGAACAGATACAGCGCACCGCCCATGTGCTGGTCGTAATCATAGTCGGCCATCCGTGCCTTGAGCTGACGATGCAACGCCAGCAAGTACAGGACGTATTGCAGGTCGTAGCGGTTGTCGAGAATGGCGGTTTCCATCGCCAGTTCGGTGTACGCAGTGTCGTCGGTGCCCAGCCAGTTGGACTTGTAGTCAGCCACGTAATAACGACCGTCGTGTTCGAACGTCAGGTCGATAAAGCCTTTGAACATGCCATTGAGCGAAACCGTCTCGGTCGCGGCACGCGGCGCGTTGTTGTGGGTGAAGCGGCGTACCAGGGCATCCATCTGCGCCACATTGACGTTGTTGCTGGCGAACCAGAATTCCATCTCTATGCGGTACTGATTGGGCTGGTCCAGCTCACCCAGCGCGACCGGTGTGGCATCCGGCGACAGACGCAACGGCATGTTCAGCATGTGCTGCAGCCAATCGCTCAGGGTATTGATCCAGCCCGCCCAACCGCGCCGATTGCAGCGCCGGGCAACGGCGTCCTGCAGTTTGTCCGGCGCGTGAGCGGTCACCGCAAAACCTTCGTTGCCAGCCCACTCAAGCAGTCCATGCAGAAAGGTGCCGGGGTTGGGGCCACGCGGAAAGCGGTGGATATCGCCGCCGCTGGTCAAAATGTCACGCGGCGCTTCAGGGTCCAGGCGCTCGTCGTCGAACAGCTTCTGTGCCTGCGGGCTGTCAGGCGATTCATCGGCACCGGTGGTTACGGTGTCGCCGATACGCAGGGCGCTGTAGGAGGCGATCCACCAGTTCTCGGCAGCGCGACGTTTGGGTACCAGCAGTTTGACCAGCGCGGCTTCGTTGCGCGGCGCACTGAAGCGTTCGTCAGTGGGCTCGGGAACAGGCTGCAAGGCAATCGCATCACAGCCTTGCGCGAGATCACGCAGCCAGACTTTCAGCTCTGCCGACTCGGCCAGCGCAACACCGCCACCCAGCAAATAACCCAACGCCGAACGGTGCAGCATCGAGTTGCTGGCATTGCCGCGTTTGAGGTCGGCAACGCCCAGCCAGCAAGCGTGTTCGGAACGGGTCAGCGCCACGTAGAGCAAGCGCAGGTCTTCGGCCAGACGTTCTTCATCGGCTTGCTGAATCAGCGCTTCGGTGGGCTGCAGGCTGATCTGCGAGTTGCCGTCGGTGTCATGAAACTGCAGTGGCAGGCGACTGCCGTCCACGGGTTTCGAGGAGCAAATGAATGGCAGGAACACCAGCGGATATTGCAGGCCCTTGGACTTGTGGATGGTCACCACCTTGACCAGTTGCTCGTCGCTTTCCAGACGCAGGATCTGTTCTTCGCCAGCCTGACCGGACAGCGCAAGGTGGTCGCCCAGATGCCGAATCAGCGCCTGTTCGCCGTCCAGTTCGGCGGCGGCCTGCTGCAGCAGTTCAGACAAGTGCAACAGGTTGGTCAGTACTCGCTCACCGTCGGTGCGCGTCATCAATGTCTGCGGCAGGGCAAAGTCGTGCAGCAAGCGGCGCAGCATCGGCAGCACGCCCTGGCTGCGCCACACGGCACGATAGCCACGGAACTGCATGACGCGCTGTTCCCACGCCAGCTCGTCCTGATTCAGACGCTCCAACTCGGCCAGTGGCAGGTCAAGCGTGATACATGCCAGTGCGGCACGCAGCGTACGTTCTGAATCAGGCTCGGCACAGGCTTTGAGCCAGGACAGCAGGTCGTGGGCTTCCTGAGCGGCGAATACTGAATCCTTGTCCGACAGATAAACACTACGCACGCCACGCGCGCTGAGTTGCTGACGCACCGCCTGCGCTTCCTTGCCATCGCGGACCAGAATCGCAATGTCGGCCGGACGCAGCCCGCGCAGCGGTTTATCAAGCATGGCGAAACCGGCACGGCCCTGCTGACCGGCGTTGAGCAGGCGCACGATCTCGCTGGCGCAACTGGCCGCCAACTGTTGGCGATAAATGACCCCGGACACCGGCTGTTCGCTTTCCAGATGCCAGACCGTCAGTGCAGTCAGTGGCGCGCCGTCGACTTCCAGGGTCTCTTTGCGCCCCTGAGCCAGCGCATTGGAGAACGGCACCTGATTGCCTTGATCATTACGAAACAGGAACGCTCCGCGACCTTGTGTACGTTGTTCTGCGCGCGTGAAGACATGGTTGACCGACGCGACCATTGCATGGCTGGAGCGGTAGTTGGTGTCCAGCGTGTGCCAACGGCCATCGGTGGCCTGCCGGGCGCGCAGGTACGTATAGATATCGGCACCGCGAAACGCATAGATCGCCTGCTTGGGGTCGCCGATCAGGAACAGCCCGGTCTGCTCGTCGTTACCTTCAAGGCGATAGATGCTGTCGAAGATCCGGTACTGCACCGGGTCGGTGTCCTGAAACTCATCGATCAACGCTACTGGAAACTGCTCACGTATCAGGGTGGCCAGACGTTCGCCGCCAGCACTGTGCAGGGCGGCATCGAGCCTGAGCAGCATGTCGTCAAAACCCATCTCGGCACGGCGCCGCTTCTCTTCTTCAAAGCGGGCGCTTACCCACTGCGCCGCATGCTGCAACACCGCGGCATCCGGCTTGGGCAGGCTGTCCAGCGCAGCTTTCAGCTGTGCCATGGCCTCGAAAGCAGGATGTGAAGGCGGATCACTTTTCCAGGCTTCGGCAACGCCTTCCGGAGTCAGGCGAGTGAAACCGGTTCCCAGGTCCAGCGTTTCCTGTGTGTCGTCAGCGGCCCATGCGGCAAGCTTTTCAAACCAGGGCTTGAAGTAGCGCTCCTGCATCTTGCGGCCATCGACCACTTTGCGGGCTACGGCATCCTGACAGAGCGCATACAGCTCTTCAGCCCAGGCGGCCCAAGGCGCTTTCAGGGCAGCGAGCGCTGCTCGGCGCTCCTGCAATGACGCCTCGATCAGTTCGGCGGGCTCTTGAGTGAGCGGGCTGCGATCACGACCAAACAAACCTCGCACACGCGGCAACAACGCCGCCGGACCGCTCAGATTTTCCCGCACCCAGGTCAACGCGTCGCCGCTCATGGGATAGCAGAAGCGGCGCCAGTAGTCGCGCAACACTTCACCGAGCAAATCGCTGTGGTCGGTTTCCAGGGTCTGGGTGAACAGGCTGCCGCTGTCGAATGCGTGTTCGCGCAACATGCGCTGGCACCAGCTGTGAATGGTCGAGACGGCGGCTTCGTCCATCCACTGTGCGGCGATGTCCAGACGGCTGGCACAGGCCGGCCACTGCTCGGCCTCGAACTGCTCGCGCAGCTCGGCAATCAAACCGTCAGGTGCGGCAATCTCGTCACGAAAGAACCGCGCAGCTTCCGCCAATCGGGTACGAATCCTGTCACGCAGCTCTTTGGTAGCGGCGTCGGTAAAGGTCACCACGAGGATCTGCGGCGGCAGCAATTCACGACCAAAGCCTGACTGTTCAGTGCCGTGCCCAAGCACCAGGCGCAAGTACAGGGCGGAGATGGTGAAGGTCTTGCCGGTCCCGGCGCTGGCCTCGATCAGTTGACTGCCGCGTAGCGGAAAGCGCAGTGCCAGAGGAAGGGAATGTTCGTTCATGCGCCACCCTCCCCGCCAGACAACGACTGCCAGGGCGCATCGTAAACCGGTTTGTAGAGCGTCTCGCACCAGCCTGCAAACTCTTCACTGTCGACCAGCGCGTCAAAGTCCGGAAACTGTCGGGCCAGCGCGGTGCTTTCGCGGCGCTCACCATCAGTGGTCTGTCCGTCACCCTCGTAGGCCTTGCGGGCTGCTGCTTCGGCTTTGTCGGCGGGCTGGCCCAGCCAGGCAAATGCGGTTTTGACGGCGACTGGTAAAGGCTCTTGCATGCCGCGTAGCCAAGCCATAAGCAAGTGATTCAGCGTGGTAATGGCCGCGTCCTTGTCCAACGGTTCGAGCATGAGGGTTTCGTCACTGGCGACCAGTGCCGTGTGCAACGGCAGCTCGCAGGCGCAGGCAACCAGGTGATTGACCCACGGCCGAATCAGCCGGTGCCATTTGCGAGTCTTTTTCGAGCCGATGCTGTTGGGAATCGCCGTGACCAGCAACAGCTCACCACGAGCGTTACGGTGCAGCCCGCCAAGCCAGCCATCGATACTCACACTGCCATGGCTGAAACTGATCGGTAATGCGCTGCTCAACGTTTCGGGCCAGAGGGTCAACAGGTCGTGGTAACGCTTGAGGACGTCTGGCAACGGCTCGATCAGCTCGCTCTGCATCAAGGTGCCGAACCCCGCGAGCGGCAGCAGGCCACTGGCTTGCAGTTTCAGTGCCTGGGCTTTCAGGGCGACATCCATATCGTCAGGGGAAGCCATCGCTGCGCTGAGCAGGCTTTCACTGAGGCCGTAACGCTCAAGCGCATCGAGCACGAACGGTTCCTCATCGGCGAGCGGCGCTTCGGCGACTTCGAAATAGATCTTCAGGCGCTGGCTGAAGAAATGCTTCACCGGGTTTCTCAGGAAGTCCTGTAACTGTGCAATGGACAGGGGTTCTTCCTGCTCATGGGGGGGAAGCGCTTGAGGTATGGGCACCTGAAGGTCGGTTTCATGCAGCAGGCGCCACTCGCGGGCGAAGCTGAAATACCCCGTGCCTGCATGGAAGTAACTGGCACTGAAAGGCTGCAGCGGGTGATCCACAGTCAGCGCGTTCAGCAAACGCTCGCCATCGTCCTGCTTGCCGTCCGGTTCGGTCTCGCCAGCCAGCTTCCAGCCACTGGCCAGGTGATCGCGCAATTGGCCAATCAGAACCGATGCAGGACGCTCGCTGTTGTCCCGAATGCTGTGGCCAACCCAGCTGATATAGAGCTGGTCTCTGGCCGAGAGCAGCGCTTCCAGCAACAGGTAGCGATCGTCTTCACGCCGCGAACGGTCGCCGGGGCGGTAGTCGCTGCCCATCAGGTCGAAATCCAGCGGCGGTTGCGCGCGCGGGTAATCGCCGTCGTTCATGCCCAGCAGGCAGACCACTTTGAATGGAATGGCGCGCATGGGCATCAGGGTGCAGAAGTTGACCGAGCCCGCCAGAAAGCGTTGGGATAGACGCCCCTGATCAAGCCCGGCCAGCCAGGCCTCACGCACAACGGTCAACGGCAGCTCATCGGTCAGCCCTACCGCTTCACAGGTTTCCAGCCAGTTTTCGCGCAGTGTTTCAAGCTGAGCGAGCAGGTAATCGTCGTGTTCGCTGTCGGCGAGGAAGAACAACTGCAACAGCGATTGCAGGCGCGTTCCCCACGTGTACGGAGTTGCGGGTGTCGATAATTCCGTATGGGCCACCTGAAGCGCGTCAATCAGCGCTACCAGTGGGCCGATCAATGCGGCATCAAGCCCGCCAATCTCATCGTAAGGCTCAATGCCGTCGTAAGCGTCACCTGCACCCACGGCGTAACCCAGCAGCATGCGCCGCAGACCAAAATGCCAGCTGTTCTGCTCCAGAGCATCCGGCAACCCCAGACCGGCACGCTGCTGTGCGTTGAGGCCCCAGCGAATGCCGGCGCCTTCTATCCAGCGGTGCAGCGTTGGCAGATCGCGCTCCTGAATCCTGAAGCGCGCGCGCAAGGCGGGAACGTCGAGCAGGTCAAGGATTTCGCTGACCGGGAAGCGGCTGTCCGGGAGTTTGAGGAGGTGTTCAACGGCAATCAGCAAGGGTTCGCGGCCACGTTGCCCCTGGTCGGCCAGCGTAAAGGGAATGAAGCGCCGATCTTCGCGTTCGATTTGCCCGAATACCGCTCGTATGTGTGGGGCGTAGCTGTCGATATCCGGGACCATGACAATCACGTCACGCGGGCGCAGGCCCGGGTCTTTGCTGAACCGTGCCAATAGCTGGTCATGCAGCACTTCCACTTCGCGCTGCGCACTGTGCGCAACATGGAAACGGACCGAGCGATCTTCCAGCGGATCGACTGCCGGCCAGAGCTCACGGGTTTCATCCAGCGGGCGTAGCTCGAGAATATCGTCCTGCAACTGATTCAGCAGATTGGTGGGCTCGACTTCACTGAACAGATCAATCCGCTCATCCTTGAACGAAGAGCGGTAGCTGCGCGGATCATCATGGCTGTCCAGCAAATTGATGTAATCGCGACCCTGCTTGCCCCAGGCAGCGAGCAGCGGGTGAGCATGCTGATGCAGCGCTTGCGGGTCGAGGACCATCGGCATTCCGGTCTTGCGCGCCTGGCGTTTGTACTGGTGACGCAGCAGGTCCTTGTCGGCGACGATATCAGCCCAGTGATGGCGACACGGGTTGTGAACGCAGAGCAGAACCTGGCTGAACTTCGCCAGGCCCGCCAATGCCTCGAGCGCTTGTGCGGGCAGCGAGGAAATGCCAAAAACGATGACGCGTGCCGGCAAACCCGGAGGCGCTTCGGTCATGCTGCCGATGCGCTCGATGAAACGCTGATGTACACCCGCTCGACTCTGCGACATACCTTTGGCACCGACATCATTTAGCAGCGCGCGCCACAGTTCGGCTTGCCAGCAATTGGCGGCTGACAGCGGTCTGGGCTGACCTCGCCCATCGCGCAATTGATGGCGGCCAGCGGCCCAGTCCTCCAGCCAGTCGGCGCGGTAAACCTGATATTGGTCGAACAGATCTGACAGACGCTCGGACAATTGATAGCGCTTGCGCAGATCAGTGTCGTCGGTCAGGAAACGCTGCAGGGGCTCAAAGTGTGGCTGATTGATGAGTTCAGGGAGCAAGCGCATCAAGCGCCAGGTCAGCGGGGTCTTGTCGAGCAAGGAAGTCGACGGTATTTCATCGCTTCCGAGAATCATGCGGTACAGCGTCCACATGAAACTACCGGGCAATTGGACGTCTATGGCTGCGGCAATGCCACAGCCGCCGCTGTCTTCATCCTGAGCGTCCTCGGCCAACGCCAGTTTCAACCACTGCGCAATGCCGTTGCTCTGCACCAGAGCAATCTCGTTTTCCAGGGGGGCCAATGGATAACGTCGCATCCACGACACAACCAGACTGCGCAGCTCATCCGGGCGGTTGCCTTGAACCACCATAAAACCTGCACTCAGAGAGGTTGTAACGGACATGCTTGCTTCCTTGACCGGTGCGTAGAACCTGATGCCGAACCATAAGGGCAAGCGCGCTGGATTGCCATAAGCATGTTGGTCTGAATGACTGCCGGAGAGGTATGGTTATGAGTTCAGGAGAATGCAGAGGTTTGTGGAACCCCAGACAAACAAAAACCCTCAACGCGTAAGCGATGAGGGTTTCTGGAATTTAATCTTGACG
>NZ_JAWHPJ010000021.1:0-50926 GCF_032587815.1 Pseudomonas syringae group sp. 26L6 | reverse complement strand
GTCGGCATGCAGTTCGTGACGCTCTGCGTCACAAGCTCGTGCTGACCCCGCGCATTTGAGATCGGACGCAGAGCGTCCAGAACCGCGTTACCACGCTGGAGCGTGGTAACGATAGTCGGACAATCAACGGGCCTAGAAAAAACCCAACGGGTTGGTGTCGTAGCTCACCAGCAGGTTTTTGGTCTGTTGGTAGTGCTCAAGCGCGATTTTATGGGTTTCGCGGCCGACGCCGGACTTTTTGTAGCCACCGAACGCGGCGTGGGCCGGGTACAGGTGGTAGCAGTTGGTCCAGACTCGCCCGGCCTTGATCGCCCGGCCCACACGGTAGGCGCGGTTGATGTCGCGGGTCCACAAGCCTGCGCCCAGGCCGAACTCGGTGTCGTTGGCGATGGCCACAGCTTCTGCTTCGTCCTTGAAGGTGGTGACGCTGACCACCGGGCCGAAGATTTCTTCCTGGAACACACGCATCTTGTTGTTGCCTTTGAGCAGCGTCGGCTGGATGTAGTAGCCAGTGGACAGGCTGCCCTCAAGCTTCTCGACCTTGCCGCCGGTCAGCAGCTCGGCGCCTTCGCCCTTGGCGATGTCCAGATACGAAAGAATCTTGTCGAATTGTTGCTCGGATGCCTGAGCGCCGACCATAGTGTCAGTGTCCAGCGGGTCGCCGCGCTTGATCTTCTCGACCTTGCGCATCACCGCTTCCATGAACTGTGGATAGATCGACTCCTGCACCAGCGCGCGGGACGGGCAAGTGCAGACTTCGCCCTGATTGAAGAACGCCAGCACCAAACCTTCGGCGGCCTTGTCGATAAACTCAGGCTCGGCGCTCATGATGTCTTCGAAGAAGATGTTCGGCGACTTGCCGCCCAGCTCGACGGTGGACGGGATGATGTTGTCCGCCGCCAGTTTCATGATGTGCGAGCCGACCGGTGTCGAACCGGTGAAGGCAATTTTGGCGATGCGCTTGCTGCTGGCCAGCGCTTCGCCTGCCTCGCGACCATAACCCTGCACGATGTTCAGCACGCCAGGAGGCAGCAGGTCACCAATCAGTTCAATCAGTACGCTGATCCCCAGCGGGGTCTGTTCGGCTGGCTTGAGCACGATGCAGTTACCGGCAGCCAGCGCAGGGGCGAGTTTCCAGGCTGCCATCAGGAGCGGGAAGTTCCACGGGATGATCTGCCCGACCACGCCCAGCGGCTCATGAATGTGATAGGCCACGGTATTGCCGTCGATTTCCGCAGCGCTGCCTTCCTGCGCGCGCAGCACGCCAGCGAAGTAGCGGAAGTGATCGGCGGCCAGCGGAATATCGGCGTTGAGGGTTTCGCGGATCGCCTTGCCGTTGTCCCAGGTTTCGGTGATGGCCAGGACTTCGAGATTGGCTTCAATACGATCGGCAATCTTCAGCAGCACCAGCGAGCGCGCCTGCACCGAGGTCGAGCCCCAGGCTGCAGCGGCTGCGTGCGCAGCGTCGAGGGCCTTTTCGATGTCTTCGGCGGTGGAGCGCGGGAATTCGGCGATGGCCTTGCCGGTGACGGGCGAGGTGTTGGTGAAGTACTGGCCTTTGACCGGTGCGACGAACTCGCCGCCGATATAGTTACCGTAGCGTTCCTTGAAATTGACGATAGCGCCTTCGGTACCGGGATGAGCGTAACGCATGATATGTCTCCTGGTTCTTGTTGTGAGGGAGTCTGTGTCGATTCTGCTTTCGGGCATATGGCAATAAGCGTTCAAGAATAGGCCAATTGCATCCGGCCGTGGTTAGGACTTTAGGCTTATCTGCCGGTCATTGAAATGGCCTGTGCAGGCAATGCAGCGGACAAACTCAGGGTGCCATTTCACCGTCCCTACGTTAACCTGCGCAGATGTTCTGAGAGGTTGGTCATGCATATTCATATCCTTGGTATCTGCGGCACGTTCATGGGTTCTCTGGCGGTGCTCGCCAAAGAGTCGGGGCACCGGGTCACCGGCTCCGACGCCAACGTCTATCCGCCGATGAGCACCCAACTGCAAGCCCAGGGCATCGAGCTGACCCAGGGTTACGATTCTGCGCAACTGGACCCCGCACCTGATCTGGTCGTGATCGGCAATGCGCTGTCGCGTGGCAACCCGGCGGTTGAATACGTCCTGAATAAAGGTTTGCCGTATGTGTCCGGCCCGCAATGGCTGGCCGACCATGTGCTGCAAGACCGCTGGGTATTGGCGGTGGCCGGTACGCACGGCAAGACCACCACCAGCAGTATGCTGGCCTGGGTGCTGGAACATGCCGGCATGAGCCCCGGCTTCCTGATCGGTGGCATCCCGCAGAACTTCGCCGTGTCGGCGCGTCTGGGTGACACCCCGTTCTTCGTAGTCGAGGCCGATGAATACGACAGTGCGTTTTTCGACAAGCGCTCCAAGTTCGTTCATTACCGCCCGCGCACTGCGATCCTCAATAACCTTGAGTTCGATCATGCCGACATCTTCCCGGATCTGCCCGCCATCGAACGCCAGTTTCACCATCTGGTGCGTACCATTCCGAGTGAAGGCCTGGTGATCCATCCGACCACCGAGCCTGCGTTGTCGCGGGTCATCGAAATGGGATGCTGGACGCCGGTGCAAACCACTGGCGAAGGCGGTCAGTGGCAGGCTCGACTGTTGAGTGAAGACGGTTCGCGTTTTGAAGTGTTGTTCGAGGGCCAGCTTCAAGGTTGCGTCGAGTGGGACATGACCGGTCAGCACAACGTGGCCAATGCCCTGGCAACGCTGGCGGCTGCTCGCCACGTGGGCGTTGTGCCTTCGCTGGGCGTGCAGGCACTCAGCGCCTTCAAGAGCGTCAAGCGGCGCATGGAAAAGGTCGCCGAAGTGCGCGGCATCACTATTTATGATGACTTCGCTCACCACCCGACGGCCATTGCCACCACGCTGGATGGCCTGCGCAAGAAAATCGGTGATGCGCCGATCATTGCCGTCATCGAACCGCGTTCCAATTCCATGAAGCTTGGCGCGCACCGCGATGGTCTGCCGGAAAGCGTGAGTCAGGCAGATCAGGTGGTCTGGTATGCCCCGCCCAATCTTGGCTGGGACCTGGCGGCTACGGTCGCAGGAGGCAGCGCACCCTCGACGGTATGTGATTCGCTTGAAGCAATCATCGCGCGAGTCCATAGCCAGGCGCAGCCCGGCACGCATATCGTCATCATGAGCAACGGCGGCTTTGGCGGCCTGCACGGCAAACTGGCCGAGGCGCTGAAATGAGCGGCCCGGAGCGCGTTACGGTTGCGATGACCGGCGCTTCTGGCGCGCAATATGGCCTGCGCTTGCTGGATTGTCTGGTGCGTGAGGACCGGGAGGTGCACTTCCTGATTTCCAAGGCCGCGCAGTTGGTAATGGCCACCGAGACCGACGTACGCCTGCCACCCAAACCGATGATGATGCAGGCGTTTCTGACGGAATACACCGGCGCGTCTGCCGGGCAGATTCGCGTTTATGGTCGTGACGACTGGATGTCGCCAGTGGCGTCAGGTTCTGGTTCGCCCAGCGCAATGGTGGTGGTGCCATGCTCCACCGGTTCGCTGTCGGCAATTGCTACCGGGGCCTGCAACAATTTGATCGAACGCGCTGCCGACGTCACGCTCAAGGAGCGTCGCCAGTTGATTCTGGTGCCCCGCGAGGCTCCGTTTTCCAGTATTCATCTGGAGAACATGCTCAAGCTGTCGAACATGGGTGCGGTGATTCTGCCCGCATCTCCGGGCTTTTATCATCAGCCGCAGACCATCGACGACCTTGTGGACTTTGTCGTCGCGCGGATTCTCAATCTGCTGAATATTCCTCAGGACATGCTGCCGCGTTGGGGCGAGCACCACATTGGCGGCGATGAATAAGCTGATATTGATATCACTTGCGCTGGCACTGACCGGCTGCGCCACCGCGCGCACGCTCGATGCGGCCAAACCCGGCGCGCCGGTGGTGTATGCAGGCACGCGGTTGAATATGTATGCGCTGCAGGGTGGTTGCTGTGCGGCTGACCGTTTCGGTGCCGAAGCACCGAGCTATCCGGGCCTGGACCTGCCGGGCAGCGCGCTGCTCGACACCTTGTTGCTGCCGCTGTCATTGCTGACGGCAGCGGGACTAGGGGTTCAGGCTACGGGCGGGCTTTAGGGTTACCGGTGCAACACCTGCGCTATCAGGTAATGCTCCCTCGGGTGACGCAGAGCGTCACGAATTGCATTCCCACGCGGAGCATGGGAACGATCATGCGATGGGCTGGAAAACGATCATCGTCCGGCCGCAGCGACCGTCATCTACTTGCCCAGCTTACGCAGTTCATCCGACTCGACGATACGCTCGCCATTCTGCTCTTCCAGCGCCAGGCGCCACATGGCGCGGGCCAGCTGGCAGGCTTCGATAGCGCCATACTTACCGGGGATCAGTTTGGCGATGGGGGCTGCCAGTTGCTCGACCCAGCGGGTTTCGGTGCGGCTGCCTACCAGCAGGGAAGGGCGGGCGATAGTCAGTTGCGGCCAGTCCTGCGCGCGCAATGCCTGTTCCATCTCGCCTTTGATACGGTTGTAGAAGGTGCTGGACTTGGGGTCTGCACCAATCGCACTGATTACCAGCAAGTGGCGCGCGCCCAGCTCACGCGCTCGTTTGGCGAACGCTATGACCAGATCCAGATCAACCGCCTTGAACGCATCCTGTGAGCCCGCTTGCTTGATCGTGGTGCCCAGGCAGCAGAACGCGATATCCACACGGCCAGCCAGTGTTGGCAGCAGAGTGGTCAGCTCGCCGACCGGGTTTTCAAGGTGCGGGTGTTCTGCCAAGGGCCTGCGCGTTGGTGCCAGCACGCGGCTGACTGTCGGTTCGTTGAGCAGGCGGTCAAGCAAGTGCTCGCCCGTCAGGCCGGTGGCCCCTGCAAGCAGGATGTGTTGCGGCGTCAGATACATAACCGTTCTCCCTTCATACACTGATAGCCTAGTGGCTAGTCGAGGTCTTCGCTTCCGTGCGGTTCAACGCCGTATTCAAAGCGCGTTCGGCCTGGCTTTTGCGCAACTGCTGCCAGCGCGCCAGAACTCCTTTCGGTGCCCATATCTGCGGTTCGGAGGCGTCGAAATTGTCTTCGCTCTCTCGTTGGGCAACATAGGCTTTTGCTTCGTTGAAAGCGTGTTGCAGGTCATCGGTTTCGACCAATGCCCTGGCGAATAGTGCATCGCCAAAGTAAGTGAAGTCAGCCTCTTCCGAGCAGCCGAATGAAACGCGGTCGGCGCGTGATGCGGTCATGATCAACGTGCGTTCATCTTTCAGGTCTGGAATGAAACCACCGGAATAACACGCCGAAATCACCACGATCTTGTCACGATTCTTCAGCGGCGCAAGGGCGGCCGCGAGGGCATCGGCGGGCAGGTCGGCCAGCGACAGGCGCGGCTGGTCCAGCACCAGTTCATGTTCCTGGGTGCCGTGGCTGGTCAGGTAAATGAAGATCAGGTCTTCCGGGCCGGTACGTTGCGCGAGTGTCTGGACTGCGCGGGAGATGGTCTCGCGGGTTGCCATTGGCCGGTCATCCATGTGGTCGCGATGATTGACCAGACTGACCTGCCCGACGGCTCCAAAGCGCGACTTCAGCAGGTTGCTGACATAGTCTGCCTCGCGCATGAACACGCTCTGCTTGCCGTCGCCGCCCACGACCAGAGTGTAAAGCTCGGTGGCGGGCGTTGACGCAGGGACTGCGGCCAGCGCTTTTTCCAGCAGGGTGCCTTGTACCAGCAGCCCTGCTTCAAGTGCGTCGGGCAGCAGTTTGCCTTTGGCGTCGCGCACCCGTTGGCCATTGGCCCAGATACCGCGCTGCTCCTTGCCGTCCGGGGAGATCAGCACGCCATCGCCCTGATAGGTGTCATCGGCGAACTGGCCGACATAGCGGCTGCCGTCGGCCAGTTGCAGCTGGCCTTGCCCCATAAAGCGCCAGTTGTCGAAGTCGCCTTGATAACGGCTGCCGTCAGCACCGATCAATTCGCCTTTGCCGGTCAGCGCGCCTTCCTTGAAGTCACCGCTCCAGACGTCGCCGTCGCTATTTTCATAGCGACCTTTGCCGTCGAGCTGGCTGTTGCGAAAGTTGCCGACGTATTGATCGCCATCAGCGCTGGTGAAGCTGCCGGTGCCCTGCAATTGACCGTCGACAAAATTACCGCTGTATTGATTGCCGCTGGCGTCACTGCGCGAACCTTCGCCGTTGGCCTTGCCATTGGCGAACATGCCCTGGTGCTGGCTGCCGTCTTCAAGCTCCAGACGTCCGGGGCCGTCGTACAGGCCTGCCTTGAACTGACCGCGATAAAGCACGCCCTTGTCTTTCTGAGTGCCTTCGCCGTCGCGCAGCCCGAGCTTGAAGTTACCGACATAACTCGCGCCATTGCGGGTCGTTAATCGGCCCTGACCGTTGAACAGGCCTTGCTCGAAACCACCCTTGTAGACGTCACCGTTGCTGGCGTGCCATTCACCCTGGCCTTGGCGCAGGCCGTTTTCGAACTGGCCTGCGTACCAGCTGCCGTTGGGGTAGTCGATACGGCCCTGGCCCTGCAATACGCCGTTGACCAGATCGCCGCGATAGCGCCCGCCGTCGGAGAGGCGGCCGTCGGGTGGCAAAATTGATTCGCCATCACCGCAGCCTGCGATCAAGAGTGTCAAAGCCAATGGAGCGAGCGCGCGCATGTGAGATCCCGGAAGAATGATTCAGGGGCGGGCCCGGCTCTGCTTTAGCAGATGTTATGGGGCACGCCCGCAGGGGAGTATGCCGCAGCGAGTAAGCGGGATGAAACAGTCTGTTACGACTGTTTCATGTTTTAAACGTGTTACACGAAACACAGGGTTAAAGGTTCGGCCACAAAAGCGGGTTTTTCCTGACCTTCGATCTCCAGCGTGGCGATTGCCTTGAGCAGCCATTGGCCGGGTTTTTTCTCGCTCACTTCAGTCAACTGGACCTTGAGACGCACGCGAGAGTTGACCAGCACAGGCTGAACGAAGCGCACGCTGTCCATCCCGTAGTTGACCGCCATCTTCAAGCCTTCGGGCAGCACCATGATGCCCTCCATCAGCTTGGGGATCAGTGACAACGACAGGAAACCATGCGCAATAGTCGCGCCGAACGGAGTCTGCGCCGCTTTGACCGGGTCGACATGAATGAACTGAAAATCCCCTGTGGCTTCGGCGAACAGGTTGATGCGCTCCTGGTCGATGGTCAGCCAGTCTGAACATTCTGCGTCCTTGCCAATGTAATGCTTGAGCTCTGTGACGGGTACAGAAGGCATGCCGCTCTCCTTGTCTGATGTGGTTTTGTGTCGAGGTGCCACCGCCCGCATCAGCTAAGGCCTGCGGGCGAATCACAAGATCAGCAGAGTGTTGCCGGTTGGTCAAGCAACTGCCTCAATACGAATACCCGCTCATGACCTGCGACGCGGCGTGTTTATAATGACGCCGATAATTCGCTGGATTCGTTTATTTGCCGGGGTCCTCATGTTGTTACGGGGTTTGACATGGCTGGTGCTGTTCCAATTGCTGGGAACCGCGCTGAACCATCTGTTTCTATCGATATTGCCGGGGCCGATCATCGGTCTTGTGCTGTTGATGGCCTATCTGGTGCTGCGCGGTGAAGTGAGCGAGCCGATCAGCATGGCCGCCAGCAGTCTGCTGCGTTATCTGCCGCTGCTGCTGGTACCGCCTGCCGTTGGCGTGATGGTGTATGCGTCGGCCATCGCCAAGGACTTCTGGGCGATCTTCGGCACGCTGACCCTGTCCCTGATGATTTCCGTGACCTTTGTCGGCTGGCTGATGCAGGCACTCATCAGGCGCCAGGCCCGACGCCAGGAGGGGTCATGAATATGGACTGGCACGGTGCATGGCTATCGGTGATTCACCATCCGCTTTTTGGCATCGCGATCACCCTGGGTGCCTATCAACTGGCGATGGCTGTGTACGAGCGAACCCGTTGGCTGTTTCTGCAGCCGGTGCTGGTCTCGATGGTGGTGGTAATCAGTGTTGTGCTGTTCTGCGATCTTGAATACACCGAGTACCGCAAGAGCACTGAAATTCTCAGCACGCTGCTGGGGCCTGCGACCGTGGCGCTGGCGGTGCCGCTTTACCTGAATATGCGCCGAATCCGACAGCTGTTCTGGCCTGTCTTGACTACGCTGGTAGTCGGCGGGGTTTTTGCCACCGGGTTGTGTGTCGGGTTCGGGGTGCTGTTCGGTGCCGACCATATGATTCTGATGACCATGGCACCCAAGTCGGTCACCTCGCCCATCGCCATGCTGGTTGCCGAGCAGATCGGCGGCGTCGCAGCCCTGGCGGCGGTTTTTGTGTTGATTACTGGCGTATTCGGTGCCATTTTCGGCCCCGGTCTGCTGTCGCTGGCCGGGGTTGATAACCCTGCGGCTCGCGGCATGGCACTGGGTCTTACCGCTCATGCGGTTGGGACTTCCGTGGCATTGCAGGAGGGAGAGGAATCGGGGGCTTTTGCTGCGTTGGCAATGAGTCTGATGGGCGTTGCGACGGCACTGTTCCTGCCGCTGGCAATGTCGCTGGCCATTTAAAGGAGGCTTTTCCATGACGTTGCCATTGTTTCCGTTGAACGCTGTGCTGTTTCCAGGTTGCGTGCTTGATCTGCAGTTGTTTGAAGCGCGCTATCTGGACATGATCGGCCGCTGCATGAAGCAGGGTGAAGGGTTTGGTGTGGTGTGCATCACCGAAGGAAGTGAGGTGGGCACCGTACCGGGCGGCTACTCGCCGATTGGCTGCGAAGCACTGGTCACGGATTTCCAGCAGCAGGACAACGGCTTGCTGGGCATCCGTGTCGTCGGCGGGCGGCGCTTCCGGGTGGTCGCCGCTGAAGTTCAGCGCGATCAACTGCTGGTGGCCGAGGTTGAATGGCTGCAAGAGCCCGTGGAGCGTCCGTTGCAGGAAGAAGACGCCGACCTCGTTGCACTGCTGGAAGCGCTGGCCGAGCACCCGATGGTGGCGTCCTTGAACATGGGCGTGTCGGCCGGTGGGCAGTATTCATTGTCCAACCAGCTTGCCTATCTGCTGCCGTTCACCGAAAAGGACAAGGTGGAGCTTCTGGAAATCGACGACCCCGAAGAACGCCTCGACGCGATTCAGGAGCTACTCGATGAAATGCAGGGCGATCTGCAGGCCTGAGCCTCGATCGCGCTGCTCATTGCGCAACACGTCAGGCGAGGTTAGTGCGGCGGATATTGCTCCAGAATTTTTGCCACCGTGGTGCGGATGGCCTGCTCCCGTTCAGCCGGGTTGCCAGCGTTGTCGTTAAGGATGCGCTCGGTGCTGCCGCGCCAGACCAGTTTGCCGTCCTTACCGTCGAACATATCAATCTGCAAGGTGCCGACCTTGTAGTCCACGCTGCGGGTTTCGGTGTTCATCGGCCCGTTCCAGTAGCCGTAGCCACCCCAAGGGTTCCAGCCGCCGCCATAGTTGGTGCTGACCGTTTGCTGGCGGTTTTCGACAATCAGCCAGGCCTGTACTTTCAAATCCGACCGGGCACCGGCAGCGGCCATACGCAGGCCGCGCTGGTCCAGTTGCTCGCTGATCGATTGGCGAATGCGTTGCTCGGTCAGGTCACTTTTGAGCCGTGGGTCATCATCCGGCTGATACTGAACGGCAGGTTCTTTCCAGCTCCAGTTGCGATAGCCGCCGAAATCACGCTGGGCATCGAAATCACGATTGATCGAATTGCTCTGACAGGCAGCCAGCAGCAAGGCACAGGACAGCAGGACGATACGGCGAAACATGGCAGTGCTCCGAATGGGTTACGAAGGAGGGTAGGCCGTCAGCGCCTGTTGCACGGCCTGACGTAATGCGCTGCTGCGGTCTGCCAGGTTATTGCTGGCGCGTGCATCTGCGCTGGCGCTCCATACCGGTTGACCGGTGCGTGCGTCGATCAGATTGATCTGCACCACCATCACGTTTTCCTTATAAGTGCGCACCACCGGCACGCTGGCGTATCCGCCGTAACCGGGCCGGTAGCCATCGTAGCGGCCATAGCCCATGCCGCCTCCGTAATACGGGTCGTAATCTTCGCGCACCTGACGCAACCGGGTTTCCTGCCGGGTCGTGGCGCTGACGTAGAGGTCCGCAGCTTGATTACCGCGAGCCGGCCGCAAGCCGCGTTGGTCCAGACCATTGCTGACCGCTTCGACCACCTGCGCAGAATCCACCCACGCCGTACCGGGCGGCAACTGGCCGTTGAGCCAGCCCCACGACCGATACCGGCCATAGTCGCGCGGCGGCGCAGGGTAGGCGCTCATGTCCAGGGTCTTTGCCGCCTGCGCAGGAGCAGGCGGCATGGGCAGAGAACTGGCCACATACGGATTATCGCTCTGGCACGCGCTAATCCCGAGCAGGCCAGTCCCCAGAAGCACGGCAAACAAGGCAGAACGGTGTTTCATGGTGGTCTCCGCAGTGATGTCAGACCGGACGGCACATCCAGTGCAGGTAACGGCCCAGCCCGGCAAAGGCTGGATGACGCCGATGCGCCAGCTCCATTTCCAGCAGGTCGGTCAGCTCGGCCCGAGCCTGGAATTCAACCGGCATGTAATCGTGAAACACCCGTACGCCGCTACGGGTTTCGACTTGCCACAGGCCTTCAAGTTGCGTCGCCAGTTCCCGAGGGTCGAGCGGTTGTTGTGGCGTCAGGCTCTGCTTTTCCCCGGCCATGTCATTTTTGCGCAGCTTGCGGAAATGACCTTTCAGCAGGTTGCGATAGATCAGCGCATCACGGTTGTAAAAAGCCAGTGACAGCCAGCCATCGTCGCGGGTCAGGCGGCGCAGTACCGGAAGGATGGCGTGCGGCTCGGCCAGCCATTCCAGCACGGCGTGGCACAGCACCAGATCGTAAGTGTCGCTCAGTAAACCGGGCAGCGCCTGCCAAGGAGCCTGAATGAAGGTCGCCGTCTGTCCGGCCTCGACAAAGCGCTGACGTGCGCCTTCGAGCATGGGTTCGGCGGGCTCGGCCAGGGTCACTTCATGTCCTTGTTCGGCCAGCCAAAGTGACATGTGGCCCAGCCCCGCGCCGATATCCAGCACGCGAAGCGGTCGTGCGGGCAGCGTCTCGGTCAAATCGGCCTGCAGCACCGCCAGACGAATGGCTCCCTTGGCACCGCCGTAGATCTTTTCTGCAAAGCGGGTCGCCAGCTGGTCGAAATGCCGATCACTCACTTGGCAAATCTCCGCTCGCTGTCTGCCAGCTTGTTGCGCACCACGGTTTCCATGTCCAGCCCCAGCTCGCTGCACAGCAACAACAGATATAGAACGATATCGCCGACTTCCTGACCGGCATGTTCCAGTTGGTCGGCAGGCAGCTCGCGGGACTGGTCTTCACGCAGCCACTGGAATATCTCCACCAGCTCGGCCATTTCCACGCTGGCAGCCATGGCCAGATTTTTCGGGCTGTGAAATTGCTTCCAGTCATTCTGGTCGCGGATGCGGTGCAGGCGTTGGGTCAACTCGTCGATGTTCATCGTGCTCTCCTGAAGGTGCATAGCTTCAGGGGGAACGGGTCGCCAGGCAAGTGGGCGTTGCGGTTTGTTCAGCCATTGAAGGGAGCGGTGCTCCCGTCAGAGGGTTTTATCAGGGATGCATCACTCGGTTGCAGGCTGCCAGCTACCGATCATATGCACGATGCCCTCCTGGCCTTCGACACGGAACTGACCATGAGAGCAAGCGGCGCTGGCCGAGAGTGTGACGTCGGCGGGCAGGCGTACCGGCTTCTGGAACTGCACGCTGATCTCTACATTCGAGGCTGGCAAGTGCTCGCCAAGGGCCGCGAGCGTACGTGCCTTGAGCCACATGCCGTGGGCGATGGCACGCGGGAAGCCGAACAGCTTGGCGCTGGGTGCGCTGAGGTGAATCGGGTTGTAGTCGCCCGACACCTTGGCGTACTCGCGCCCGATTTGTGCCGACGCACGCCAGTTGTCCAGCTCGATCAGGGGCAGCGGCGCAAGCTCGGGATGCTCTACAGGCGCGTCTTCCAGATGCACAGCGGTGCACAGCATGGTGCTTTCTTCTTCCCAAAGCAGGCCCATGCCGTCCTCGGCCTGAGTCACCAGGGTGAAGGTGGCGCCTTTGGCGTGCGGGCGCAGGTCGGTGGCCTGAACGCTGATATACAGCTGGCTTACGCCGCCGAGCGGGCGATGAGTGCGAATGCGATTGGCAAGGTGAATAAGCCCCAGCAACGGAAACGGGAATTCCTGAGAGGTCATCAGCTGCATTTGTAACGGAAAGGCCAGCACATGCGGATACGTCGGCGGCAGCAGGCTGCTTTCTTCGAACCCACAGACCTTGCGGTAGGCATCAAGCTTGTCGGTATCGACCGCGATCCAGCTTCGCAATCCCAGATCGGGTAACTGCGACCCTGTGACCTTGCGCCTGAGCGCTGCCTGGATGAACAGGTTGGACAGGGGCTGCAGAGAATTGAGGTAGCGCCAGTGAGCCGTCATCATCCATCTCCTTGAATTCGATGCTGGGGCTTATGCCCCGATCACGTTTTGACCACATACACGTAGAACCTGACCGCTCACCGCGCCGCTGCCCGGCTGGCTAAACCACGCCACAGCTTCAGCAACATCCTGTGGCGAACCGCCCTGACCGAGCGAACTCATGCGCCGTCCTGCCTCACGCAGGGTGAACGGCATGTGCGCGGTCATTTTCGTTTCGATGAAACCTGGCGCGACGGCATTGATGCTGATGCCGCGCGACTTGAGCCCGGGAGCCATCGCCTTGGCAAAACCGATCAGACCGGCCTTACTGGTGGTGTAGTTGGTTTGCCCGCGATTACCGGCGATACCGCTGATCGAGGCCATGAGCACGATTCGGGCGTTGTCCTTCAAGGCTCCCGCGTCGAGCAGCACTTGAGTCAGCACTTGCGGCGCATTGAGGTTGACCGCCAGTACCGAGTCCCAGAAATCTTCCGGCATGTTGACCAGCGTCTTGTCGCGCGTGATGCCGGCGTTGTGCACCAGTATGTCGACGCCATCGGGCAGGTGTTCGAGCAACTGTGCCGGAGCATCCGCCGAGCAGATATCCAGCGCCAGAGCCTGACCGCCAAGCCGCGAGGCCAGTGCCTCCAGCTCGTTTTTGGTCTGCGGTACATCCAGCAGAATGACCTGCGCACCATCACGTGTCAGGGTTTCGGCTATAGACGCACCAATGCCGCGTGCAGCGCCCGTTACCACTGCCTTGCGTCCGGCCAGCGGGCGAGTCCAGTCCTGCACTTTGCCCGGACAGGCACTCAGGTGGACAAACTGACCGGAGATGAACGCAGCCTTGGGCGTCAGGAAGAAGCGCAAGGCGCCCTCCAGTTGATCCTGCGCGTCGTCATCCACTTGCAGCAGCTTGACCGTTGCGCCGTTGCGCACTTCCTTGGCCAGCGAGCGGCTGAAACCTACGATGGCCTGTTGAGTGCTGGCCGCCAGCGGATCAGCGAGTGTTTCGGGGGATTTGCCGAGGATGACCACATGTGCGCAGTGGTCAAGATTGCGCAGCAGCGGCTGAAAGAAGTCCCGCAACTGCCTGAGCTGCTCGGTGCGCAGGATCTGGCTGGCGTCGAACACCACCGCTTTCAGGCGAGGCCCCTGGTTGGACACCCAGGTGGTGGCGCCAGGCATGTCACTGCCGAAACTGTAAAGCGAGTCGGTCAGACGACTGGCGAACTGACGGACCTGATCACCCAGCGGCCCGGCACTGATCAGCAGTGTGCCTTCTACAGGACGAAGCCGGCCGGCCTGCCAGCGCTCCAGGTGCGTGGGGGCGGGCAGACCGACGGCATTCACCAAGCGCCGACCCATGTCGGAATTGGCGAAATCAATATAGCGATCTGACGGCATGGAACACTCTCCTGAAGTCGGGGTTCAAAGGAATGGACCACGGTGGCATGACGTTTGTTCTTGCGATCGACACGGCTCATCCATTCGCTTGAAGAAAGGGAGTTTTCCATGACGCATCCTCGTCGGGTCGCCATAGTTGGCGGTAACCGCATTCCGTTCGCCCGCTCCAATGGCCCTTACGCCACTGCCAGCAATCAGGACATGCTCACTGCTGCTCTGGAGGGGCTGATCGAGCGCTTCAATCTGCACGGGTTGCGCATGGGCGAGGTAGTGACAGGCGCGGTGCTCAAACACTCCAGAGACTTCAACCTGACCCGCGAATGCGTGCTCGGCTCGCGGCTCTCGGCACAGACCCCGGCGTATGACATTCAGCAAGCCTGCGGCACGGGGCTGGAAGCCGCGTTGCTGGTGGCCAACAAAATCGCGCTGGGGCAGATCGAGTGCGGCATTGCCGGGGGCGTGGACACCACGTCGGATGCGCCGATAGGTGTCAATGAAGGGCTGCGCAAGATTCTGTTACAGGTTAACCGCAGCAAAACGCCGGGCGACAAGATCAAGGCCTTGATGCAGTTGCGTCCACACCACCTCAAACCGGAGCTGCCCCGTAACGGCGAGCCACGTACGCGGTTGTCCATGGGCCAGCATTGCGAGCTGATGGCGCAGAACTGGGGCATAGAGCGCGGGGCGCAGGATCAACTGGCGCTCGAGAGCCATCTGAAAATGGCCGCAGCCTACGCCGAGGGCTGGCAGGATGACTTGATGACGCCGTACCTTGGGCTGATCCGTGACAACAACCTGCGCCCGGACCTGACCCTCGAAAAGCTGGCTGGCCTCAAGCCCGCATTCGAGCGAAGTGCCAAGGGCACGCTGTCGGCCGGCAACTCGACGCCGCTGACCGACGGCGCGTCGGTGGTGTTGCTGGCCAGTGAAGAGTGGGCGCGCGAGCGCGGCCTGTCGGTGCTGGCCTATTGGCGGGATGGTGAGGCCGCGGCGGTGGATTTCGTCAACGGCGCAGAAGGGCTGCTGATGGCCCCGGCCTACGCCGTTCCGCGCCTGCTGGCGCGCAATGGCCTGACCCTTCAGGATTTTGATTACTACGAAATCCACGAAGCCTTTGCCGCGCAGGTGCTGTGCACCCTCAAAGCCTGGGAGGACGCTGATTACTGCCAGACCCGTCTGGGACTGGGCGCGCCATTGGGTGCTATTGACCGCAGCAAACTGAACGTCAAGGGCAGCTCGCTGGCAGCCGGCCATCCGTTTGCCGCAACCGGAGGCCGCATCGTCGCCAACCTGGCCAAACTGCTCGATGCAGCAGGCAACGGGCGTGGATTGATTTCGATCTGCGCAGCTGGCGGGCAGGGTGTTACGGCGATTCTGGAGCGTTAGGCAAATGGCTGGGGTCATGGGCATAATCCACAGCTGAAAAGGGCGGTACGTCTGAAGAGATATGACGCGGAGCGTCATGAACGGCATGCCGACGCGGAGCATTGGCACGATAAGGTTCTTCTGGACACCTCTCGTTCCTCACGCTCCAGCGTGGGAATGCATTTCGTGACGCTCCGCGTCACACCCGTGCACGGGATGAACAGTCAGCATTATTGGCCTGTAACGTTGAGGTAAGGCATGGGGTTCATCATTGGGGTATCGGTGCTTCTGATTCTGGTCGGCACGGTGTTCTATCTGTTTGACAAAGGCGCGCGGACCCGCTGGCTGAGGCCCTATATCGGCCTGGCGCTGATTGGGTTGCTGATCGGCGGGATGGGCTTGCTGGTGGGGCTGGTTTCCGATGAAATCGAAAGTTATTTCCTGCTGGTTGCCAAATGGGTGATCGCTGTGACCGGTATCATGTTTTGCCTGCGGCTGATCATACTGATCGCCAGGCGCTTCATCGTCAGAAATTGAGCGTGCAACCCGCCCATGTGTGACAGGACAACGTGGAAAATCACTTCAAGTTTCTGACCTTGCCCAAGACATCGGGCGAGGTCGCCAACGTCTTCATTCACGGCTATTCGTCAGGGCATGATCTGGACGACCGGCGCATGCTGGCCAACAGTATTCCCGGTGCCTTGCGCCAAAGCGTGAATATTCTGGCGTTCTGGCCATCCAGCCATTTTACCCAGATGGACAACCGTTCCCGTGGCCTGTTGATGGCCGCCGCCCGAGTGCATCCGCTGGCGGGCGCAGCCGCGCTGGCAGGAGACCGCGTCGTTCATTTTGCGCGTATCCGCAACCGGGCTCGCGATATGGGCAAAGTGTTGCTGGCACAACTGGACCGTTACCTGTTCGAACATCATCCGGACGTAAAACAGGTCAACCTGATTGGCCACTCACTGGGCGGACGACTACTGGTCAGCACGCTCAAGAACCTGCAACAGACGCCCGAACACGGGCTGGTGGTGGGCGATGTGTTGCTGATGGCTGCTGCGGTGCGCATTGACGCGGCCGAGGCCGAAGTGTTGAAGCAGAAAATCAGCGGGCGATTGATCAACGCTTACTCCAGCGAAGACCACGTGCTGTTGCTGAATCTGGGCGAGAAGAGCCTGGGACGCACGCCGGTCGAGCATTTCGAGAATGTGCGGATGCAGGGTTATCGCCATCACCATTACTGGAGACGCTTGCAGGAAGTGCTGATTGCAACTCGCTTCAGCGGCTGTGAAGGACTGGAAACCGGCGTTGCCGTTTTACCGACAGTCAGCCGCGACCCGGTGTTGCAGGACATCTGGCTGCACAGCGTTCTGGCCCGCTCGCCAGACTACGTGCTGGAGGCGGCCATCAAGCATTTGTGCAGCAGTCGATGGACGCGCCTCAAGGCCACCGAAGCGGATCGCACCTACGCATTTGTGCGCGAGTTCCAGCTGGTCGCCGGACACTTTCTGATCAATGCCGCCCGGCGTCGAGGCGTGCCCTACACGCGAGTGCTGGGCATGCTGGCGCGGCAATACGGTCTGAGCGATTCGCTGCACAACTGTGCGACGGTGGTTGAAGTGGAGGAGCTGCTGCTGCGGACGTTTTTCCGGCAGGCCTTCAGCAACGATCACCCGCTGGTACAAATGCCTCGCGCCAGTGTCAGCGTGATGAGCTGGGAAGTGTATGCGGCACATATCGACGCACTGGCCGAGCGTTTGACCGTTGCTGCATTCTTCAAGCCCGCGCAGGCCGAGAAAGCTCCCGGCACGATCAAAGGGTTGCTGGGTGCAATTCGCCAGGCGCCGGTGCAGCGCCTGCTGACGCACTTCGGCACGGCGCTCAGGCCGGGTTATTCAGCGTTGATCCCGACAGTGGCAATCGTCTTTTACGCGCGCGTCACGCTGGGCGATGACGCGCTGATGTAACAGTGGTCAGGCGGCCTGGGCTTCTTCCAGCGCGGCCTGCGAAAGCTGCTGGCGATGACGACTGGCGTAGCTCTCGGCGATGATCGAACAGACGATCAACTGCATCGGGTGGTAGATCATGATCGGCAACAGGATCAGGCCCAGCCCTGGATTACTGCCGAAGATCAGCGCTGCCATCGGCGCCCCTGCTGCAAGCGATTTCTTGGTGGCGCAGAACACCGCCGCGACCTTATCGGCATGATCGAACTTGAGCGCCCGTGCGGTGCGCGTGGTCATCAACAGGATCACCGCCAGCAGCAGCGCGGTGCCGATGAATGCGGTCAGGATCACGCTGTTGCCCTGGCTCTGCCACATGCCGGAAATCATCGAGTTGCAGAACGCCGCGTAAACCAGCAGGAGGATCACCAGCTTGTCGATCAGGTTGGTGTACTTCTTGTGACGGGCGAAAAACTTGCCCAGCAACGGCCGCATTAGCTGGCCAAGCACCAGTGGCAGCAGGAGCATGGCGCACAGGTCGAGCAGTGTATCGCCCAGATCGATCCCGCCAGCGCCGGTGCCGACCACCAGGCTGACCAGCCACGGGGTGATGAAAATCCCGATGACGCTGGACATGCTGGCGTTGAGAATCGCTGCCGGGACATTGCCGCCTGCGCTGCCGGTCAGCGCCACCGAAGACGAAATGGTCGAGGGCAGGGCGCACAGGTAGAGAAAACCCAGCATCAGCAGCGCTGGCACATACGAGCCCAGCAGCTTTTGGCACGCCAGCCAGATCAGCGGGAACACCACGAAGGTGAAGACCTGGATCATCACGTGCAGGCGCCAGTTGGTCAGGCCTTTCTTGATCTGCTCGCTGGACAGGTTTACCCCATGCAGAAAGAACACCACGAACACGCCGACCTTGATGACGTATTCAGCGTGCATGCTGCCGCCGGTAGCGCCGAAACGCGGGAAGAAGTAGGCGAGCACCGTCGCCAGAACCATGCCCCAGAGGAACCAGTCGGTAGCGACGCGTTTGAAGTGTTTGAGTGATTGCATGACGGACCCGGACAACTTTTGTAAACAAGGATGTGCGCAGGCTACTCTGTTGCATAACAGCCGTCTTGCGACATAAGGCCATAAGATGCCGACTAACGGACAGATCGATCAGCGACATCCCACTGGCGAGCGGCAGATACCGGCACTGTCCGGTCTGCCGCGCCCGTTATATGCCCGCGCTGAAAGCCTCAGTGCCGGTTCGTGGACGCCGCCCCATCGTCACGACTGGGTGCAGTTTTCCTATGCGATCAGCGGGGTATTGGGTGTGCATACCGCCGAGGGCAGTTTTTTTGCACCGCCACAGTGGGGCGTCTGGGTGCCGGCCGGGCTTGAACACGAGGTCGTGACCTCCATGCGTGCCGAAATGCGCAGCCTGTACATTCGCACGGCTGATTCGGGCTGGGCACCACAGCGTTGCCGGGTGCTGGAAGTCACGCCGCTGGCCCGCGAACTGATCAAGAGCTTCTGCCTGTTACCCGTGGACTATCCCGAGCAGGACAGCCATGAGGCGCGGCTGGTGCAGGTATTGCTGGACCAGTTGGCGCACTTGCCGGAAGTCGGTTTTTCGCTGCCGTTGCCGCGTCACCCGCGTTTGCTGGGGCTATGCAACGAGTTGATCGAAGAACCCGGCCAGTTGATTACCCTGCACGACTGGGCGGCACGTCTTGGCACATCCGAGAAAACCCTGATGCGCCTGTTTCAGCGGGAAACCGGATTGAGCTTTCGCGGCTGGCGGCAGCGGGCACGGTTACTGTCCTCACTTTCTGCACTGGAAGAGGGCGCCAGTGTGACGCATACCGCGCTGGCCTGTGGGTATGACTCGACGTCGGCTTTCATCGCTGCGTTCAAGGGCTTGTTCGGGTATACGCCCGGTGATTTGTTCAAGTAACGCCAGGTTGTATTGCGTACTAACGAGTATATCTAGCGTAGATTTTTCGGGCTTTACACGTTTTGTCCCCGAATATCTTTTATCGCCTGTACGGCACGAAAGGTGCTTTAAACCGGGGGATTGCGTGGTTTTTGCTTAAAAAACCTTTCAATCCACTGGCCCCTACCCCTACTCGCTGGCGGAGGATTGCCGTATAACGGCAACAATCGCGTATCTGGCAACAAAGGACCCACAATAAAAGCTGATGAAAACTCCTAAACGCATTGAACCCCTGATCGAAGACGGTCTGGTCGACGAGGTGCTGCGCCCGCTCATGAGTGGTAAAGAGGCAGCTGTTTATGTGGTGCGCTGTGGCAATGAGCTGCGGTGTGCCAAGGTTTACAAGGAGGCTAACAAACGCAGTTTCCGTCAGGCGGCCGAGTATCAGGAAGGCCGCAAGGTACGCAACAGTCGCCAGGCCCGGGCCATGGCCAAGGGCTCGAAGTTCGGGCGCAAGGAAACCGAAGACGCCTGGCAGAACGCCGAAGTGGCTGCACTGTTTCGTCTGGCCAGCGCGGGTGTTCGGGTGCCCAAGCCGTACGACTTCCTGGAAGGCGTACTGCTCATGGAACTGGTGGCCGACGAGTATGGCGACGCTGCGCCGCGTCTGAACGATGTGGTGCTGGAGCCGGATCAGGCACGCGAGTATCACGCGTTCCTGATCGAGCAGATCGTGCTTATGCTGTGTTCCGGTCTGGTGCACGGTGACCTTTCCGAGTTCAACGTGCTGCTGGCACCGTCCGGCCCGGTCATCATCGACTTGCCGCAAGCAGTCGACGCCGCGGGCAACAACCACGCGTTCAGCATGCTGGAGCGTGACGTTGGCAACATGGCGCTGTACTTCGGCCGCTTCGCGCCGGAGCTCAGAAAGACCAAATACGCCAAGGAAATGTGGTCGTACTACGAGGCTGGCACTTTGTCGCCCGCCACGGTGTTGACTGGTGAGTTCGACGAGCCGGAGGACGAAGCCGATGTGGGCGGCGTACTGCGCGAAATCGAAGCCGCCCGTCTCGACGAGGCTCGCCGTCAGGCAGCTCGTGCGGCAGACGATGCGCCACCGAGCAAATCCACCGAAGAACCACCGCCGCCGTGGATGCAGTAAAAACTGACTGACTCTCGTGCAATGCTCTGCGTCGCCGTGTGACGCAGAGCGTCACGAACTGCATTCCGACGCTGGAGCGTGCGGAACGATGATCTCAACTATCGTGCGACGCTCTGCGTCGCATGCAGTTCTGGACGCTCTGCGTCCGCTCTTGAGCGGCAGGCATCCCAATCAACAACACCCTCCTGACGCCAGGTCCTTGAGGATCGGGCAGTCCGGGCGGTCGTCGCCGTGGCAGTGTTCTACCAGTTCCTGAAGCGTATCGCGCAGGCTGGCCAGTTCGTCGATCTTCTGATTCAGCTGCACGATATGCTGGCGGGCCAGCGCCTTGACGTCGGCGCTGGCGCGTTGGCGGTCTTGCCAGAGGGTCAGCAGTTTGCCGACTTCCTCCAGCGAGAACCCCAGGTCTCTCGAGCGTTTGATGAACGCCAGCGTGTGTAAATCGTCGGCGCTGTACAGGCGATAGCCACTGTCGCTGCGATGTGCCGCTTGCAGCAGACCGATGGACTCGTAGTAGCGGATCATCTTCGCGCTCAAACCACTGCTTTTCGCCGCCTGACCGATGTTCATGGCGTGTCCTCCAGATCATGTGGTTTCCAGGTTTTCAGCAGCAGCGCATTGCTCACCACGCTGACACTGGACAGCGCCATGGCCGCGCCAGCCAGTACCGGGTTGAGGTAGCCCAGCGCCGCGAGGGGAATACCGATCAGGTTGTAGACGAATGCCCAGAACAGGTTTTGGCGGATCTTTGCGTAGGTCCGTCGGCTGATGTCCAGCGCCGCTGGAACCAGTCGCGGGTCGCCGCGCATCAGGGTGATGCCTGCTGCATGCATCGCGACGTCCGTTCCGCCGCCCATCGCAATACCCACATCCGCAGCCGCCAGCGCCGGTGCATCGTTGATGCCGTCACCGACCATGGCAACCACATGATGGTTTTTCAGCTGGGTGACGGTGGCCGCCTTGTCGGCAGGCAGCACTTCGGCATGTACATCGTGTATCCCCAAGGCCTTGGCGACTACTTGAGCGCTGCCACGGTTATCGCCGGTCAGCAGATGGCTGGTAATGCCGCGTGCGTTCAGCGCCCTGATCGCCTGATCCGTTCCGGGCTTGAGTGTGTCACCAAAGGCAAACATGCCGATGACCTTCGGCTCCGGGGCCTGCTCGATCAGCCAGGACAGCGTTCGCCCTTCGGCTTCCCAGATACGCGCAGATTCGGCCAGTTCGCCGATGGGCAGGCCGCTTTCATCCAGTAGGCGTCGATTGCCCAGCGCCAGCTCCCGGCCCTGAACGGTGCCCGCTATGCCCCGGCCGCTGAGGGCATGGCTGTTTTCGGCTGCATCGAGCTTGAGTTGCCATTCATGACACACATCGAGCACCGCCCTGGCCAACGGGTGTTCACTGCCGCGTTGCAGTGCGCCCGCCAGTTGCAACAGGTGTTCTTCATTGCCCGACACCGCACTCATGTTGGTGATGCGCGGCGTGCCTGCGGTCAGCGTGCCGGTCTTGTCGAATACCACGGCATCCACAGCGTGGGCGCGCTCCAGTGCCTCTGCATCCTTGATCAGAATGCCGTAGCGCGCCGCCACGCCGGTTCCGGCCATGATCGCTGTAGGTGTCGCAAGGCCCAGAGAGCAGGGGCAGGCAATCACCAATACAGCGACCGCATTGATCAGCGCCACCTCAAGCGATGCTCCAGCCAGCAGCCAGCCTGCCAGGGTGAAAAAGGCAATCCCCAGTACAGTGGGTACAAACACCTGGCTGACTTTATCCACCAGTTTCTGGATCGGGGCCTTGGCCGCCTGAGCGTCTTCGACCAGCCGAATGATGCGCGCCAGCACTGTTTCTGCGCCCAGCGCAGTGGTTCTCACCAGCAACTGGCCCTCGCCGTTGATGGCACCCCCCGTGATCTTGTCACCCGCCTGCTTGGCCACCGGCAGGCTTTCACCGGTAATCAGCGCTTCGTCGGCATGGCTGCTGCCTTCGACCACTTCGCCGTCCACAGGAAACCGTTCGCCAGGTTTGACCAGCACTTGATCGCCAAGCTGCAGTGAGCTGATCGCGACGTCCTGTTCGAGGCCGTCGACCACGCGCAGGGCGCGTTCCGGGCGTAGTGCCTCGAGGGCACGAATGGCGCTGGCCGTCTGACGCTTGGCGCGGCTTTCCAGGTATTTGCCCAACAGCACCAGCGCGATAACTACCGCCGATGCTTCGAAATACAGATGCGGCGTTGAGCCGGGTGCAGCACTCAGCCATTGATAGACGCTCAAGCCGTAGCCCGCGCTGGTGCCGATGGCGACCAGCAGGTCCATATTGCCTGCGCCCGCGCGTACGGCCTTCCAGGCAGCCAGATAAAAACGCGCGCCCAGAACGAATTGCACCGGTGTCGCCAGTGCGAATTGCGCCCAGGCAGGCAGCATCCAGTGAACGCCCAGTGGCGTCAGTAACATTGGCGCGATCAACGGCAGTGCCAGCGCGATGGCCAACAGCAGGGCCCATCGTTCGTTGTGCAGGTGGCGTGCTTTCTGGTCAGCTTCGGCGTGGCGATCCTCAACCAGCGTCGCGCTGTAACCGGCACGGCTGATAGCATCGATCAGTGTTTGCGGATCGGTCTGTGCTGCGGTGTCTACATGGGCGCGCTCATTGGCGAGGTTGACCGTCACGCTGTTGACCCCCGGCACTTTGGCCAGAGCACGCTCGACCCGACCCGCACAACTGGCGCAGGTCATGCCGCTGATCGGCAGGTCGAAGGTGGTGGTTTGTTGCATGTGAATCACTCCCTGAGGCTGGATACCTGCAAGGATCAACCTTGCCACATGGGCAAGGTCAAGCGCGAATCAATAGTTGAGGTCGGCTTTCTTGAGGTACATGCCGTTCAGGTCCGCGGCGATACGGTATTTGAGGATATCGCCCGAGCGGAGCTGGATCTTGGTGCTGCGCGGCGCTTCCATTCCCGGTTCGCAGCCCACCACGGTGCCCCGCAGGGTGCTCAGTCTTATCGACACTTCACCGGGAGGCAGGTTGAAAGACACCGAGTCCTCCTGAAAAAGCCTTCCAGCCAGACGGTCCTGCACATAGATGCCGATCTCACAGGAGGTCGCGACTTCCAGGCGCTCTCGGGAAATGATCAGGATGCCGTAATCCTGATCGGCCTGAGTGGCGGGTGCGATAGCCAAGAAACCGAGAATGCTGAAGAGGCTCACTGCTGACCAGCGCATCGCTGATACTCCTGATGTAAACGTTGATGAGTCAGCTTGGCTCACGATCAGCACGAATACCAGCCCGGCAGCGATAACAGAAACTTGACCTTGCCATCATGACAAGGTTGAAGATGCTCGCTATCCATCAATGAGGGAGTGACACCATGCAGTTATTCAATGTTCAAGGCATGACCTGCGGGCACTGTGTTCGCGCGGTGACTCAAGCGATCAAGAACGATGACCCAGGCGCTGATGTTCAGGTTGAACTGGCCAGCAAGCAGGTGAAGGTGCAAAGCAGTCTGTCACCCGAGCAGATCGTCAGGTTGATCAGCGAAGAGGGTTATCAGGCGCAGCCGGCATGACGCGGGTCAGGGAGACCGGAGCGGTCTCCCTGTCTGTAAACTTTGAAAAGTTTTGAATTAATTACCCTGTCCTTCGTTCTCTGCAAGGTAAGCCGGTTAGACTAACCCGTTGCCCTGCACCCGTTAATGGACACCCGATGAATCTACGCACAATCCTTATCCTTGGCTCATTGAGTGCCTTCGGCCCTCTGGCCATCGACTTTTATCTTCCTGGCTTTCCGGCCATGGCCTCGTATTTCGGGACCGACGAAAAACATATTCAGTTGACCCTCGCGGCTTACTTTCTCGGGCTTTCCCTGGGACAACTGGCCTATGGTCCGGTGGCTGACCGGTTCGGCCGGCGCATTCCGCTGCTGTTCGGCGTTACCTTGTTCATGCTCGCCTCGATAGCCTGCGCCTTTGCGCCGAGCCTTGAATGGCTGATTGGTGCGCGCTTCGTTCAGGCGTTGGGCGGCTGTGCCGGGATGGTGTTGTCGCGGGCAATCGTCAGTGACAAGTGCAATGCCGTCGAGTCGGCCAAGGTCTTTTCACAACTGATGCTGGTCATGGGCCTGGCTCCGATTCTGGCACCCATGCTTGGCGGAGTACTGGTCAGCACCTTTGGCTGGCAATCGATCTTTGTCAGCCTGGCGCTTTTCAGTGGTGCCTGCCTGGCGGCGGTTGCACTGGGGCTGCCGGAAAGCATGCCCGCCAGCACGCCTCGTCAGCCGTTGAGTGGCGCATTTCGCCAGTACGTCAACCTGCTGCAGGACCGCGTCTTCATCGGCCATGCATTGACGGGCGGCATTGCCATGGCTGGAATGTTCGCTTACGTCGCCGGGTCGCCGTTCGTGTTCATCAAGCTGTACGGCGTACCAGCCGAGCATTATGGCTGGCTGTTCGGGATGAACGCGGCGGGTTTCATTCTGGTCGCGCAGATCAATGCGCGTCTGCTGCGCAAGACGGGGCCGGCATTTTTGCTGTCACGAACGGTCTGGATCTATCTGACCGCGGCGCTGGTGTTGCTGGCGATCAGCTTGCTGCGCACCGAAGCGCTTTGGCCGCTGCTGGTGCCATTGTTCATTTGCGTGGCAAGCCTTGGGTGCATCATCCCCAATGCTTCAGCCTGCGCGATGAGCGGCCAGTGGGCGCGTGCGGGCAGTGCCTCGGCGCTGCTGGGTTGTCTGCAATTCAGTGTTGCCGCCATCGCCGCCAGCCTGGTGGGCTTGTTGCATGACGGCACGGCCACACCCATGGCGTTGGTTATCAGCCTGTGCGGTGTGCTGACGGTCGGCCTTTCGGTACTGACACGCCGTGCGCAAGGCACGCGGGATGCACAGGCGAAGCCTGTCTGATTCGGCGCAACGGTTGTGTCAGTCACGCGATGCGCTGACACAACCATATCGCGTTCAGAACCCTTCCAGTACGACCTTGCCCTTGGCCTTGCCACTTTCCAGCAGGGCATGAGCGCGGCGCAGATTCTCTGCGTTGATGCTGCCGAAGTGCTCACCAAAGGTGGTTTTCAGCGTTCCCGCGTCGATCAGCTCGGCCACCCGGTTGAGCAGGTTGTGCTGTTCGATCATGTCCTCGGTTTCGAACATCGACCGCGTGTACATGAACTCCCAGTGCAGCGACAGGCTCTTGCGCTTGAGCTTCGACACATCCAGTGACTTGGGATCGTCGATCAGCGCCAGCTTGCCCTGTGGCTTGAGCGCCTCGACCAACTGGTCCAGATGCTGTTCGGTCTGGGTCAGGCTGGCCACATGGGTCACCTGGTTCAGGCCGACGCGCTTCAGTTCTTCGCTCAACGGCTTGCTGTGGTTCAGCACTTCGTGTGCGCCCAGTTCGCGGACCCAGCTTTCGGTCTCGGGCCGGGAAGCGGTGCCGATGACCTTCAGGGTGGTCAGCTGACGTGCCAACTGGGTAAGGATCGAACCTACACCGCCCGCTGCACCGACGATCAGCAGGCTGTGCGAGCCTTCGCCTTTTTGCTGAGCGATCTGCAGGCGCTCGAACAACAGCTCCCAGGCAGTGATCGCCGTCAACGGCAACGCGGCCGCATGGGCAAAGCTCAGGGTTTTCGGCATATGCCCGACAATACGCTCGTCGACCACATGCAGTTCGCTGTTGCCACCCGGCCGGGTCAGGGAGCCGGCATAGAACACCTTGTCACCCGGCTTGAACAGCGTGACCTGGCTACCCACCGCTTTCACGACACCTGCCACATCCCAGCCCAGCACCTTGGGAGCGCCGTCCTCGGGCTGGACGTTCTGGCGAATTTTGGTGTCCACCGGGTTGACGGAGATGGCCTTGACCTCTACCAGCAGATCACGAGCGCCAGCCACCGGTTCAGGCAGTTCGATGTCCTGCAATGACAGTGCGTCGCTGATCGGCAGCGAGTGGTAATACGCGATTGCTTTCATGACGGGCCTCTTCTGGAAAAATGATGAAGAGATCATTGGCTATTTCCAGTAAAGATAAAACCCGCTAAAACGGCAGGCTCTTTCAATTTTATTTTGATAATACGAGGCATTGATGTTGCGTTTTGACGACTTGCAGCTGTTCGTTCGTGCAGCGGACCTGGGCAGCCTTTCTGCCGCAGCGCGGGTGATGGACATGTCTGCGGCGGTTGCCAGCGCGGCGCTCAAACGTATTGAACGGCAATTGGGTGCGCGCTTGCTGGCACGTTCGACCCGCAGCCTGCGTCTGACCGCCGAAGGCGAGGGGTTTCTGGAGTATGCCCGCGCTGCACTGGGCAGTCTGGAAGAAGGGCGGCGCCTGCTGGCCAGCAGCCAGGACCGTTGTGAGGGCGTGTTGCAACTCTCGGCACCGTCGGATCTGGGACGTAACGTACTCTTGCCCTGGCTCGACGAATTTCAGCAGCAACATCCGCAACTGACCGTGCGCCTGTTGCTGGGTGATCGTATTGCCGACCTGTTCCGCCAGCCGGTCGATGTGGCGCTGCGTTACGGCGAGCCGGAGGATTCAAGCCTGGTCGCATTGCCGGTGTTGCCTGACAACCGGCGGGTGTTGTGTGCCGCGCCGAGTTACCTGCAGCGTCATGGCGAACCGCAGCAGGTTGAGCAACTGGCGCAGCATAACTGCCTGTTGTTCATGCTCGGTGATCGTGTGCATGACCGCTGGACGCTGAACGACGGCAAGCGCGAAATCAGCCTGACGGTCAGCGGCAACCGGTTCAGTGACGACGCAGATGTAGTGCGCCGCTGGGCAGTAGCGGGCGAAGGTGTGGCGTACAAATCCTGGCTGGACGTTGCCGCAGATGTACGGGCCGGGCACCTGAAAGTACTGATGCCTGATTTGATCGGCGAGCGAGCGCCGCTGAACCTGTTATGCGCCCACCGGGCGCAGCTCAGCAAGCCGGTCATTCTGTTGCTGGAAATGCTCAGGTCACGTTGTAAGCAACAGGCTGTAGGTCCGTCGCCCGTTGGTTTGTTTTAATAGCCACGTCCGGGTAGGAAATAACCTTCGGAAGTGTCGGAAAATATAATATTTGAAAGTGTTTCAACGGTGCAAAGTTTCAACTCTCAGGCGAAGTTAAAACTGACTGTTGTTGAGTGGTTTTGGCGGTTTTGTCATGGGTATTACGCTTGTTTTTTCAATCTCTTTTTGAAGTAATGGTCGGAACCCCTTTGCTAGAGGGGGTTTGCCGTTAAGGCAGGAAGATCTTCCTGCCGATCGGGCGAGAGAGAAACGTGGGTTTTTTCGAGCTGTTGTACAACAACAGTTTGTACGAATCGTTTTTCGCCCACTGGGGCCGAAGGGCATAGAGTTTATACTTGTCATTTCATATAAGAACCACGTTCAACTCTACCGAGGCGTGATTGCTTTCACCCAGTCATCACGATAGATGAATGTTTCAACAGGGAGTGAACACATGGAATACGGACCTTGCATCAGCCAGATCGCAACATTGCTGGCCGACCCCAAGCGCAGCGCAATGATCTGGGCACTGATGGATGGTACTGCTCGTCCTGCCGATGAGTTGGCGATTTTGGCGGGACTCTCGACTTCTTCTGCAGGCGCGCACCTGGCGCGTCTGACCAGCGGCGGTTTGTTGAAACAGGAGGCGCGGGGTCGCAAGCGCTTCTTTCGCCTCGCCGCGCCGGAAGTAGGGGCCGCTGTAGAAGCTCTGGCCTGTGCCTCGCTGGCCAGTGCCGAACAGATCAGCCGCAGGTTTGCTCAGCCCATGCCGCCGTTGCCGCTACGCCGTGCAAGAATCTGCTCCGATCATCTGGGCGGCGAAATGGCCGCCGAGCTTTATCAGCGCCTTCTGGAAGCGGGCTGGATAGAACAGCAAGAGAAGCGTGTCGAGGTCACAAGCAAGGGTGTGGCCAGTTTTGCCGAGCGCGGTATTTACATTCCGGCGCTGGCACAGCGCAAGCGTGAAACGGTATGTGCCTGCCCGAAATGGAATGATCGCAACCCGCACCTTGGCGGCGCGCTGGGGGCGGGGCTACTGCAGTTATTCTTCCAAATGGGCTGGCTGCGCACCACCGAGGAGCCCAGCACCTTGCAGGTCTCCTCCAGTGGGCAGCGGGAAATCAGCAAGATCGCGGCGGCGGCCTGACGGGAACCGCAGGTGTGGCCCACCCCACCACTACCGTGTTTTTGCATGCAGTTCCAGACGCTCCGCGTCCTCTTGCGACGCCGAGCGTCGCGAAAGGCATTCCCACGCGGAGCGTGAGGAACGATGGAGGCGCCTGCCCCACCACTATCGTGCCAATGCTCCGCGTTGGTATGCAGTTCCGGACGCTCTGCGTCCTCTGCGACGCAGAGCATGAGCAGCGATGGATGTAACTCGCTCAATCCCTCTTTAGGGCTTGACCAGTCGTGCATCCAGGCTGTTTTGTGCCAGACGTTTTGCCTGATCTTCAGTCATGCCCAGATGCGTGTACAGGGCATGGAAGTTCTCGGTCACGTAGCCACCGAAGTAGGCCGGGTCGTCCGAGTTGACGGTGACTTTCACGCCGCGCTCGAGCATGTCGAGAATGTTGTGCTGGGCCATGTCGTCGAACACGCAGAGCTTGGTGTTGGAGAGCGGGCAGACGGTCAGCGGGATTTGTTCGTCAATGATGCGCTGCATCAGTCGCTCGTCTTCAATGGCGCGTACACCGTGGTCGATGCGCTCGATCTTCAGCAGGTCCAGTGCTTCCCAGATGTATTCCGGCGGGCCTTCTTCTCCGGCGTGGGCGACGGTCAGGAAGCCCTCGTTGCGGGCGCGATCAAATACGCGCTGGAACTTGCTTGGCGGGTGGCCCATCTCGGAGCTATCGAGGCCCACGGCGACGAACGCATCACGGAACGGCAGCGCCTGATCGAGGGTTTTTTCGGCTTCTTCCTGGGACAGGTGACGCAGGAAGCTCAGGATCAGACCGCTGTCGACGCCCAGCTTCGACTTGCCGTCTTTCAGCGCACCGGTAATCCCGGCCAGCACCACTTCAAACGGGATACCACGGTCGGTGTGGGTTTGCGGATCGAAGAACGGTTCGGTGTGGATAACGTTCTGTTCCTTGCAGCGCAGCAGGTAAGCCCAGGTCAGGTCGTAGAAGTCCTGCTCTGTGCGCAAAACGTCCGCACCGCGGTAATACAGATCAAGGAATTCCTGCAGGTTGTTGAAGGCATAGGCCTTGCGCAGGGTTTCGACGTCATTCCACGGCAGGGCAATTTTGTTGCGCTCTGCCAGGGCGAACAGCAACTCGGGTTCCAGCGAACCTTCGAGGTGCAAGTGCAGTTCTGCCTTGGGCAGGGCGTTCAACCAGTCGTACATATTCTTTTCTCATCAGGTGCAGATCGCGGGCATTCTACAGATGCACGTCGCTGCGCAGGGTAAAACCTGACCGAACGTTCAACTTGCCTCCTGATCGCGGCGGTAAGCATAGGTATCAGCAAAGCGCGACAGCAGAAACTCGGCGCAGGTGGTAACAGGATAGCGCGCTGGCTGGCTTTCGCTCTGGCAACCGGGCAGGCATTCAATACGCGTGTCGGGATGCGGTTCGGCGAAAAACGGCATCGAATAGCGGTCGACGCCAAGCGGGCTGATAACCCGGTGCGGCGTGGACAGATAACGGTCGTTGCTCCAGCGCGCCATCATGTCGCCGAGGTTGACCACGAACGTGCCGTCAATCGGCGGTGCGTCGATCCATTCGCCCCGCACGTCGCGCACCTGCAAGCCGCCCGCCGTGTCCTGATACAACAGGGTGATGCAGCCATAATCGGTATGCGCGCCTGCGCCTTGTTGCTCGGCCGAGGTCGCCGTGTCGCGCGGCGGGTAATGAATCATGCGCAGCACGCTGACCGGGTCCTTGAAGCGCTGATCGAAGAAATCGCGTTCGATGCCCAGCGCCAGGGTCATGGCGCGCAGCAGGGTTTGCGCCAATGCCTGCATGTCCAGGTAATGCTGTTCCATCAGGCTTTCCCAGCCGGAAATGTCCGGGTGCCGATTGGGCCCGCGCAATGGTTTGCCAGCCAGCACGTCGGGATGGCCTGCCTCCAGATGCAGGCCCATGTCGAAGGTTTCCTTCAGGTCGCTCGGCAGGCTGGGGTCCAGTTGCTCTGTAGCGATGGCACCGTAGCCGCGATGATGGGTGCTTTGCGTGATGTCGATGATGAGCTTTTCGGCTGCCGGACGAGCGAAAAAGTCTTTGGCTGCCGATTGCACCTGTTCGATGCGTTGCGCGCTGATCGGGTGGCCCTTGATATAAAAGAAACCCCATTGCCGGCAGGCACTGTCGATCTGCCGGGCGACATCCTGCCAGGCCTCAAGGTCGGTGCCGTAGAGCGGGGCTATGTCGATGACGGGAAGCTGGTCCATTAACGGTCCTGGAAATCATGTGGTGTTCGCTGTCGATGAGCGTGCCCGCCGAAGCAGGCACGAGACGCCAGGCGGTTATTTAGGCAGTTCGGCCTTGATCCCTTCGACGTAATAGTTCATCGACGCCAGCTCAGCGTTGGTTGCAACCACGCCGTCAGCAATTTTCACGGTACCGTTCTGGTCCTTGATCGGCCCGGTGAACGGATGGAATTCGCCGCTTTCGATGCTGGCGATGATCTTCTGCGCCTCAGCCTTCACATCAGCAGGCACCACGTCGCTGATCGGCAACTCGACCGTACCCTCTTTCAGGCCGCCCCAGTAATCCTGTGGTTTCCAGGTGCCTGCGATTGCACCCTCGGCGGCCTGAATGTAATGCGGGCCCCAGTTGTTGACGATGGAAGCCAGTACCGCTTTCGGCCCGAAGTGCGCCATGTCCGAAGCGTAGCCAACTGCATAGACGCCACGACGCTCGGCGGTCTGGATCGGCGCAGGGCTGTCGGTGTGCTGGAAGACCACGTCAACGCCCTGATCGATGAGTGCGTTGGCAGCATCGGCTTCCTTGCCCGGATCGAACCAGGAGTTGACCCACACCACCTTGATCTCGGTGCCCGGGTTGTATTTGTTCAGCGCCAGCTGGATGGCGTCGATGTCGCGCAGCACTTCAGGAATCGGGAACGAGGCGACATAACCGATCTTCTTGGTCTTGGTCATCTTCGCGGCGATGTAGCCGCTCACGTAGCGACCCTCATAGGTACGGGCCAGATACGTGCCCATGTTCTTGTCCTGCTTGTAGCCGGTCGCGTGCTCGAACTTCACCTTGGGGAACTGCTTGGCGACTTTCAGCGTGGGGTTCATGTAGCCGAACGAGGTACTGAAAATCAGGTCGTAACCGCCCTTGGCCATGTTGCGGATAACCCGCTCGGCGTCCGCGCCCTCCGGCACGTTTTCCACATAGCTGCTGCTGACCTTGTCGCCCAGCGCCTTGACCATCGCCTGGCGGCCCTGCTCGTGCTGATAGGTCCAGCCGTGGTCGCCAATGGGGCCGATGTAGACGAATCCGACTTTCAGCGGATCGCCTGCCGAGGCGAGCAGGCTGGAGCCAATGCCGACAACGGCGGCCATGGCACACAGCAGTTTTTTCAGAGGACGACGTGGGTTGGTCAGGTGCATCGGGTCTAGCTCCTTGCGGTCTTGTTGGAGTGCATACCCGAGCAATGCAAATAACTGACCAACAGGACAACTTACGATGCGGGCTTGCTTCACCCTGTAGCAATAGTGCGTGTGTAGGAGCGGACTTGTCCGCGAAGGAGGTCGTTCAGACGATGCATTTTCGGAGAATATGCCGACCCTTTCGCGAACAAGTTCGCTCCCACGGCCTTCGGCCAGAATCTAAAACAGACTTGTGTGTAACGCGTAGTGCAGCGAGAAGGTGCAGGTGTGGTGGGCTGCGCCGCTAACTGGTGCAGCGCGTGCTGCGCTCGACAATGCACATTGGCGTACCGGCCACGGGTTCGCGCATGATCTGCACCTGCACATCGAACACCTGGCAGACCAGCTCGGCCGTCAGTACATCGCCCGGCGCGCCGCAGGTCACCAGACGTCCACCCTGCATGACCGCCAGATGGTCGGCATAGCGACAGGCCTGATTGATGTCGTGCAGCACGGTAATCACGGTTTTGCCTTCGGCGCTGAGTTCGCGCATCAGGTCCAGCAGTTCGACCTGATGGCTGATGTCCAGATACGTGGTGGGCTCGTCGAGCAGGACGATGGCGGCGTCCTGCGCGAGGATCATCGCCAGCCACGCTCGTTGGCGCTGCCCGCCGGAAAGGTCGGACAGCGGCCGGTCGGCCAGGGTTTCCAGCTCCATGCGTTGCAGCGCTTGTTCGACACTGTGCTGATCGGCCCCGCTCAAACGTCCCCACAGACTGTTGTGCGGGCTGCGTCCGTAAGCCACCAGTTGACGCACACTGACGCCTTCCGGAATGGGCAGCACTTGCGGCAGAAAAGCCACCTTGCGGGCCAGCTCTTTGGCGGAGAGCTGGCTGTAGGCTTTGCCGTCCAGGCTGAGGCTGCCCGATTGCGGGGTGAGAATCCGTGCAAACGCCTTGAGCAGTGTGGATTTGCCGCAACCGTTGGGGCCGATCAGCGCGGTGACCTGCGCAGGCGGCGGGCTGAACGACAGGTCTTGCACGATCCGCGTTGCGCCGTAGCCGATGTCGAGTTGCTGCGCCTTCAGAATGCTCATGGGATCAACCTTTGAATCGGGCCAGCAGCCAGAGGAAATACGGAGCGCCGATCACCGCCGTGAGAATCCCGGCCGGAATTTCGCTGGGCGCGATCAGCGTGCGTCCCAGCGTGTCGGCCAGCACCAGTAATAACGCACCCAGCACCATCGAGGCGGGCAGCAGGTACTGATGATGACCGCCGACCAGACGACGGGCCATGTGTGGCGCGACCAGCCCGACAAAACTCACCGGTCCGATGATGCCCACGCCCAGGCTGGTCAACAGCACGGCACTGCCCATCGCCAGCCAGCGCGTACGTTTGAGGCCGGTACCCAGGCTCTGCGCTGCTTCATCGCCCAGGCCGATCAGGTTCAGCGGTTTGGCCAGCAGCAAGCTGAGTGGGATCAGCAGCAGAAGCGGCGAGGCCAGCAGCACATGGTGCCAGTTACGGCTCCACAAACTGCCGGTCAGGGCCAGCAGGGCGGTATTGATATCCAGCGGGTTGGACAGAATCAGAAATTCGGTGATGCTCGACAGCGTCACTGCAATCGCTACCCCGGAGAGCGCGAAACGCACGCCAGAGAACTGCACGCCGGTGTTGTACAGCGCCAGCAGCAATGCCCCCGCTGCACCGCCCAGACACGCCACAAACGGCAGCGCGGCCACCGGCAATTGCGGCAGGCCGATAATCGCGATGGTCAGCGCCAGCCCTGCGCCCTGGGTCACGCCAAGAATTTCCGGCGAGGCCAGCGGGTTGCGAATCACACCTTGCACGATGGCACCCGCCAGGCCGAACGCGCAGCCGGTCATGGTTGCGATCAGGCCGCGTGGCAGGCGGTGATTCCAGACCTCGAAATCCTTGCTGTCGTGGGCGATCAGATGATCAAGTACTGCGCCGGGCGTCAGCCAGACGGTGCCCGCGCTGAGGCTCAGCAGCAGGGCCAGTGCCAGCAACATAATCAGCAACAACAGCCGTGAGCGGGACTGGTTCATAACGCACGCCTCGCCAGAAACAGAAAGAACGGCGCGCCGATCAATGCCGTCACTACCCCGGCCGGTGTTTCCACCGGGAAGGCCACGGCGCGGCTGATCAGGTCCGAGGCCAGCACGATAGCCGCACCCAGTCCGGCGCTGATCGGGATCAACCAGCGGTAGTCATTGCCCAGCCATTGGCGAGCAATGTTCGGCGCGATCAGGCCGACAAATGCTATCGGCCCCACCGCACAGACGCTGGCGCCGACCAGCAGCAAGCTGACCACGAACACCAGCAGGCGCAAGGCACCGATGCGTACGCCCAGTGAGCGGGCAGCGTCTTCGCCGAGGTTGATCAGGTTCAGGCGCGGCGCACAGGCAATCGCCAGCACCAGACCGATCAGCGTGCAAGGCCAGAGCAGTTGCAACTGCGCCGCGCCGACGTTGGCCAGTGAACCGGCCAGCCAGTTGAGGACACTTTGCGCCTGTGCTTCGACAAGAATCACAGTGAGGCGGGTCAAGGCTGCGCACAGCGCGGCGACGGCGACACCCGCCAGCACCAGTCGCCCCTGAGCGGTGGCAGGCGACCATGCGCCGCCAAGACTGAACACGGTGATCCATGCCAACGCACCACCGAGGCAGGTCATCAGCAGCGCGCCGCCGGGGAAGGGCAGGGCGACCAGCCCGGTGGAAAACAGCGCCAGCCCCAGCGCCGCGCCCGCCGTAACGCCAAACAATGAGGGGGAGGCCAGACGGTTGCGCGTGATGCCCTGCATCAAGGCCCCGGCCACGCCGAGGCAGGCACCGACCAGCGCCGCGCACAAGGCGCGTGGCACGCGCAATTGCGCAACGATATAAGCGATGTTGCCGCCCTCGCGACCCTGCGTGAACAGTCCGTTCCAGGCATCTACCTGACGAATGCTGAACGAAGACAGGGCGAACAGCGACACCCAGAACAGTCCCAGGCAGGTCGCGGTGATCACGCCCGCCATCAGCCAGCGGCGCATTTACGGGTTCAGCACGGCCTTGCCGCCCTTGAGTACGGCAAGCGCATCGTCGGCGATCTGCTCGGACGCCATGATCCCGCGATTGCGCGCCCAGCTGTCGCCATCCACTTCAGCTACCTGCTTGTTACGTACTGCGCCAAGCACCTGCCACAGCGGCTGCTTGCTCCAGCTGTCGACGATGCTCGGGCGACGATAATGACCGACCAGTAACCAGTTCGGGTCCAATGCCAGCAACTGCTCCAGGCTGACGAATTCGGTGGGCGCGGCGTCTTTGCGTACTTCCGGGACCTTCAGACCGATCGCCTGCAACACGCTGCCCGCATAAGAGTGCGGGCCATGTACCGAGAAGCTGTCTTCGCGGGCGACGCCGAACAGCACGTTGGTGTTGGCCGGAATCTGCTCGGCAACAGTCTTCAGGTGCTGGCGGTTCTCCGCGATCCGCGCCTGCATCTCTGGGCCTTTGCCGAGCGCCACGCCGATCAGCTCGGCAGATTTCAGACTGCCCTGATAATCCTCGCCGCGCGACGGCAGCATCAGTGTTGGTGCCAGGCTGGCCAGATCGTTGTAAAGCGCCTGATGGCGGCCGAGGTCGGCAATGATCAGGTCCGGCTTGAGCCGCGCGATCACTTCTATATTGGGTTGCGAGCGCAGCCCCACGGACTGCCATTCGCCTACCGCCTTACGCACTTTGGGCAGTACCCGGTTGGCATCGCCATCGTCGGCGGCACCGACCGGCGTCACACCGACCGAAGCCAGTCCGTCGAGAAACGAGAACTCCAGCACCACTACGCGCTTGGGAGTGTCAGGCAGGTGGACTTTGTGTTGGCCGTCATCGATGTCGATAGGCGCGGCCTGGGCGGCGCTGGCCATCAAGGTCAGCAGGCCGCAAGCCAGCAGGTGCGGAAGTCGAAAAGCACGCATGGCGAAGGTCCTTTCTAACAAAGCGGAATCATGAAAACAGGCGCGCCCTGAAGGCCGCGAAGAAAACGGCGGGCGCTATTGTTGAAAACGGCGGGCACTATTTCACATCGCGACGACGGGATCAAAAGTCATTTACGTGTGGGTGCAGTTCTCATTCGGGTCATTTGTTGAAACCTTTTGTCACACACCGCACTCTGAACGGCTTCAATGACAGACACGTTCATGACTATCCGCGGCGATCTGTCGCAAGGGTTTGGAGAAAGTAATGGGCGCTTTGCTCAAGCAAGAAAAGTTTCTACTGCTGGCAATCATTGCCATGTTTGTCGCCTATCCGCTGGAGCATGTGCTGCTGGGCAACGGACAGGTCGTCGCACTGGTTTCCGGGTTGGCGCTGGTCGGCTTCATCGTCTGCGCCTCGATGCGCGTCGCGCACCACGCCGAAATGCTCGCGGAAAAGGTCGGTGATCCCTACGGGACGATGATCCTCACGCTCTCGGCGGTGCTGGTCGAAGTGGTGATTCTGGCGATCATGATGAGCAACGAACCATCGCCGACGCTGGTGCGAGACACCATTTACTCGGCGGTCATGCTCGACATCAACGGCATCCTTGGCCTGGCCGCGCTGATGGGCGGTATCAAGCACGGCGAGCAGTCCTATAACGATGACTCGGCGCGCACCTATAGCGTGATGATCCTCACCGCCATGGGCGTGTCGATGGTGGTGCCCGAGTTCATCCCCAAAGGCGACTGGAAGATCTATTCGGCGTTCACCATTGGCGCGATGATTCTGCTCTACACGCTGTTCCTGCGCATGCAGGTCGGCCCGCACAGCTACTTTTTCAGCTACAGCTACCCGGAAAAGAAAAAGCGCCAGGGCTCGGATCAGGCTGAACAGCATGCAGAGCCGGTCAACCTGACCCGCTCTATTGTCACATTGGTCACCGGTGTGGTGGTGATTGGCGCGCTGGCTGAAGTGATGTCCAAGACGGTCGACCTGGGCCTGGAAGGGACGGGGGCTCCGCCAGTGATGACCGCCATTCTGGTGGCCGCCATTTCCGCTGCACCAGAGATTCTGACCGCCCTGCGCGCGGCACTCGCCAACCGCATGCAGTCAGTGGTCAACATCGCTTTGGGTGCATCGTTGTCCACCGTGATTCTGACGGTTCCGGTCATGGAAGCGATGGCGCTTTACAGCGGCCAGCCGTTCCAGATGGCCATGACGCCGGTGCAGACCGTGATGATCTTCATCACCCTGCTGGTGTCCGCCATCAACCTCAACGACGGCGAAACCAACGCCATCGAAGGCATGACCCACTTCGTGCTGTTCGCGACGTTCATCATGCTCTCGTGTCTGGGGCTTTAGGGCCTATTGCCTATCGCTCCCACGCTCTGCGTCGCAAGAGGGACGCAGAGCGTCCTGAACGGCATGCCGACGCGGAGCGTCGCACGATAGTTGAGATTATCGCCCCGCACGTTCAGCCCCGAATCAACTCCCGCGCGGCCTGGCTGTGATCGGCAATCAACTGCTTGATGTCCAGGCCTTCAACCTGCCCGTCAATCACTCGCCACTGACCGCCAACCATCACTCGGTCTGCACGGTCAGCGCCGCACAGCAATAGCGCCGAGAGCGGATCATGGCTGCCGGAAAAACGCAGTTCGTCCAGCTTGAACAGCGCCAGATCGGCCTGTTTACCCACCGCCAGCTCACCGATATCGGTACGTCCCAGTAATTGCGCTGACCCCTTGGTGGCCCAGCCCAGCACGAGCTGCGGAGTGATTTTTTCGGCGCCGTAGCGCAGGCGTTGCAGGTAAAGCGCCTGGCGGGTTTCGAGGATCATGTTCGATGCATCGTTGGACGCCGAACCATCGACCCCGAGTCCCAGCGGCGCGCCGGCAGCGATCAGCTCCAGCGTCGGGCAGATGCCAGAGGCCAGGCGCATGTTCGAGCTTGGGCAATGACAGACGCCGGTGCCCGCAGCGCCGAGGCGGGCAATCTCGTCGGAGTTGAAATGAATGCCGTGGGCCAGCCAGGTGCGCGGGCCGAGCCAGCCGACGCTGTCCAGATAATCCACGGTGCGCAGGCCGAAGCGTTGCAGGCAGAAGTCCTCTTCGTCGAGGGTTTCAGCCAGATGCGTGTGCAGGCGCACGTCGAGATTTTCGGCCATGGCCGCACTCTCGGACATGATCTGCGGCGTGACCGAAAACGGCGAGCAGGGTGCCAGCGCGATCTGGATCTGCGCACCATCGCCGCGCTCGTGATAGGTCTCGATCAGGCGCTGACTGTCGGCCAGAATCACCTCGCCCTGCTGCACGGTTTGCTGTGGCGGCAAACCTCCGTCGGCTTCACCAAGGCTCATCGAACCACGCGTCAACATTGCGCGCATACCCAGCTCGCGAACGCTTTGCACCTGAACATCGATGGCGTGTTCCAGCCCGTCGGGGAACAGGTAGTGATGGTCAGCAGCCGTTGTGCAACCCGACAGCAGCAATTCAGCCAGCGCCACCTTGCTGGCGACCGCGAGCTTCTCCGGCGTCAGGCGCGCCCATACCGGGTACAGGGTTTTCAGCCACGGGAACAAAGGCTGATTGACCACTGGTGCCCAGGCCCGCGTGAGGGTTTGATAGAAGTGATGGTGCGTGTTGATCAACCCCGGCAGCAACACATGCTCACGGGCATCGAATGTTTGTGTGCAGGGCTTTGACGGGAGCTGCCCGGCGGCCAGCACTTCAGTGATGACGCCGCCTTCGATCACCAGACCGCCACGGGCGTCCAGGTCATTGGCAGTGAACACGGCAAGGGGGTTTTTCAACCAGATACGGATCGCAGGCATGGGCCGGCTCCTCTGAAAGACAGGTTCAGGTTAGCCAGCTCAGTGTTGCCCTGTCTGCTGATCCAGGGTCGCCGGGGTCAGGTGCGCCCCGGCGAAGGACGGCGATTCTAGTCGAGCAGCCGATTACCAGGCAATCGTCTTGCCCTGGTAATCGATGAAGTGATGGCCGCCCTTGCCTGCGTAGGCATTGAGCTGTTCGACAAGCCCGGTGGTGCTGGTCATAACGTCGATGGCGGCATTTTCGCCGCCCATGTCGGTCTTCACCCAACCCGGATGCATCGACAGCACGGTAGGACGGTTCTCGCCCAGCTCGGTGACAAAGGTATTGGTCATCGAATTGAGTGCAGCCTTGCTGGCCTTGTACAGCGCAAGGTTTGCGCCGTCCGGGCAAGTGACGCTGCCCAGCCACGAACTCATGAACGCCAGGACGCCCGTGCCGGGACGAAGTTGATCGACGAAGCGTTCGGCCAGACGAATCGGCGCTACAGCGTTGGTCAGGAACAACTGCCCAAGCTCGGCAGCGGTCGACTTCGCAGCGCTCTGGTGTGCCGCGCCACTGATGCCAGCATTGACGAACAGCACGTCGAACACTTCACCGCGCAGCTTCTGGACCAGCACTTCAAGCGAGGCCGTTTCGTCCAGATCCACCGCTTCGATGCGCACGCCCTCGACCGCTTTGAGGTTTTCGGCGTTCTGCGGATCACGCACCGTGGCGGTGACGTGCCAGCCCTGTTCGGTCAAGCGCTGCACCAGCCCGAGGCCCAGGCCACGCGAAGCACCGATGATCAGGGCGGTTTTCTTGGTAGTGGTCATGAATGATTCCTTGGCAGATTGAGAGACAGACTCCATGGCAGTGCCAGCAAGGCCTCTCGAAAGTTTCGACCTTGCAGCGTACTCCTGCCCATGACCTGTTGGAATCTTCGCGAGCCGAAAACGTTCAGGGGAATCATTGGAACGGCATGCCTGATAGTTTCAGGATTATCGTTCCTCACGCTCCAGCGTGGGAATGCCGTTCATGACGCTCTGCGTCAACCATCTGCGCCGCTAGCTCCTCAATGACCCGCCCGCCATGGCTGGCCCAGCGATACCGGCGCATACAGCCGGGTGCGCAGGGCGTCGCGGGAGAGCAGGACGAGCACGATGATGGTGGCCACATAAGGCAGCATCGCCAGCAGGTTGGACGGGATGGCCAGGCCTATGCCCTGCGCGACCAGGTGCAGAATGCTGGCCAGACCGAACAGGTAGGCACCCAGCAGCAGGCGCCACACACGCCAGCTGGCGAACACCACCAGCGCCAAGGCTATCCAGCCGCGTCCGGCGCTCATGTTTTCCGCCCACATCGGTGTGTAGGCCAGCGACAGGTACGCCCCGGCCAACCCAGCCATTGCGCCGCCGAACAGCACGGCCAGCGTGCGTACGCGCAACACCGGCAAGCCCATGGCGCTGGCCGCATCGGGGTTTTCGCCGACCGCCTGAATAATCAGCCCGACGCGGCTTTTCAGCAGCGCCCATGCGACCAGTGCAAACAGCGCAAAGGACAGGTAGACCAGCAGGTCCTGGGCAAACAGCATGCGGCCGATCAGCGGAATGTCACTCAGCAGCGGGATGGCCACCGGTTCAAAACCACTCAATGGCTTGCCGACCCAAGCGGCACCGACGAAGCTGGAAAGGCCGACACCGAAGATGGTCAGCGCCAGCCCGGTCGCGACCTGATTGGCGTTGAACACCAGCGCCACCAGCGCAAACAGTGCCGACAGCAGCATGCCAGCGAGCATCGCCAGCAGCACGCCCAGCCATAGATTGCCGGTACTCAGGGCGATGATGAAACCGATCACCGCGCCAAACAGCATCATGCCTTCCTGACCCAGGTTGATGACGCCGCTTTTTTCGCAGATCAGTTCGCCCAGCGCCACCAGCATCAAGGGGGTTCCGCAGCGGACCATGGCATAGAAAATGTTGCTCAGCAGGTCGATATCCATCATGCGGCTCCTGTGACGGCTGTCATCTGGCGCTTGGCCCAGTGCAGTTTCAACCGTGGGCGATAGAGAATCAGCACATCACAGGCCAGCAGGAAGAACAGCATCATCCCCTGAAACAATTGCGTGATTGCCAAGGGCAGGTTCAAGGTCATTTGTGCGCTTTCACCACCCAGGTACAGCAGGGCGATCAACAGGCTGGAGAACAGAATGCCAATGGGGTTGAGGCGGCCGAGAAAGGCCACGGTGATCGCGGCATAGCCGTAACCTGGCGAGACCTGCGGCACCAGTTGACCGATCGGCCCTGTCACTTCCGATACGCCGGCCAGCCCGGCCAGCGCGCCACTGATCAACAGTGCCAGCCAGACCAGGCGTTTCTCTCGAAAGCCGACAAACCCGGCAGCACGCTTGTCCAGGCCCAGCACCTTGATCTGAAAACCGACGAAACTGCGTTGCAGCAATACCCAGACCGCGACCAGTGCCAGCAGGGCGAAGTACACGCCGATGTGCGCGCGGCCATCTTCCATCAGCAGCGGCAGGCGGCTGGCGTCGCCAAAAGTCGCTGACTCCGGGAAATTCATGCCCGCCGGGTCCTTGAGCGGCCCGTGCACGAAGTACAGCAGCAAGTTGAGGGCGATGTAGTTGAGCATGATGCTGGTGAGGATCTCATTGGCATTGAAGCGCGTGCGCAGCCAGGCGGTCACGCCCGCCCAAGCCGCGCCGGCGAGGGTGCCGGCCAGCAGCACCATGACCAGTGCCCAACGACTCTCCATCTCGATGATATTCACCGCCACGGCACTGCCTGCCAATGCGCCGAGCAGCAACTGGCCTTCCGCCCCGATGTTCCAGATACGCGCCTGATAGGCGACCGCCAGACCCAGCGCGCAGAGCAGAATCGGCAGGGTCTTGACCATCAATTCCGACAGGCCATACCAGTCGCTGACCGGTGCGATCAGCAAGGTGTGCAGCGTCACCCAAGGGTTGAGCCCCAGGCCGATGAACAGCAGCGAGCCGCAGACCAGTGTCAGGACGGCAGCCAGTAAAGGGGAACACCACAACATGGCGCGCGATTGCTGGCCGCGCGGTTCCAGAGAAAGCAGCATCTTTTGCTCCGTTAACCAGGCACGTGGGCTTGGGTTTGAGAATGATCGAACTGTCCCGCCATCCAGCCGCCGATTTGCACGGTGCTGGTCTGTTCAGTGGGGATCAGGTCGGAAAGCTGGCCGCCGCTCAGGGCGGCGAGTCGGTCGCTGATCTGGAACAACTCGTCCAGGTCTTCGGAGATCACCAGAATGGCCGCCCCCGCGTCGCGCAAGGCAATCAGCGCCCGGTGAATCGCTGCGGCAGCACCGACATCCACGCCCCAGGTCGGGTGCGCAGCAATCAGCAGTTTGGGGTTTTGCAGGATTTCCCGACCGAGGATGAATTTCTGCAGGTTGCCGCCCGAGAGGCTGCGCGCCGCGGCCTGTGCGTCCGGCGTCTTGACCGCAAAGCGACGGATGATTTCGTCGGCCAGTGCGCGAACCTTGCCGCGCTGGATCAAGCCGTTGCTCACCAGTCCTTGCTGGAAAGCGGTCAGCAGAGCGTTGTCGGCCAGGCTCAGTTCCGGCACTGCGCCATGCCCCAGACGCTCTGCCGGAACGAACGCCAGCCCTCGCTTGCGGCGGGCGTCGGGGCGCAGGTCGCCGACCGGGGTGTCTTTGAAGCGCAGGGTCGTCGCCTGGGCATGAGGTAGTGTCTGTTCGCCACTCAGCAGCGCCAGCAATTCATCCTGACCATTGCCGGCAACGCCCGCGATGCCGACGATTTCGCCGCTGCGTACTTCCAGGCTCAGGTCTTTCAGTGAGCAACCGAACGGGTCCGGGTTGTGCCAGGACAGCTTGTCGACGCGCAGAAAGGCTTCGCTGCCGCTGACTTTGTCGTAGTGCGCGGTCAACCCTTCGGCATCACCGACCATCAAGCGCGCCAACTCCAGATCAGAGCATTCAGCCGGGATACAGTGCCCGGATACCTTACCGTTGCGCAGGACGGTTGCGCTGTGACACAAAGCACGAACCTCGCCCAGCTTGTGACTGATAAACAGAATGCTGCAGCCTTCTACGGCCAGATGCCTGAGGGTCACGAACAGCTCTTCGGCTTCCTGGGGTGTGAGCACAGAGGTGGGCTCGTCGAGGATCAACAGACGAATGTCCTGCATCAGGCAGCGAATGATTTCGACTTTCTGCCGCTCGCCAATCGACAGGCTATGGACCAGGCGCTGAGGCTCCACTGCCATGCCGTAGCGTTGCGAAACCTCGCGAATGCGCGGTTCCAGTTGTTTGGGCGTGCCTGCCGCAGCGCCCATTGCCAGGGCGATGTTTTGCGCGACGCTGAGGGTTTCGAACAGCGAGAAATGCTGGAACACCATGCCGATCCCCAGGCTTCTTGCCTGTGCTGGATTGCGCATGGTCTGCACCTGGCCTTGCCAGATGATCGACCCGGCGTCGGGCTGCGTCACGCCATAGATGATCTTCATCAGCGTGCTTTTGCCGGCACCGTTCTCTCCCAGCAGGGCATGAATCTCGCCGGGCTGAATCGTCAGGTCGACAGCGTCGTTGGCCAGGCAGCCTGGATACCGTTTAGTGATGTGGCGCAGTTGTAGACGCGCAGGTATCGCGTGGTTTGACATGAAAGGCTCGAAGGCAGAAGTGGGTCGCTTGTGGATAAAGCAAAATCCTGGCCAAGGAGTCAGGATTCCTGTCCTGTGCGTTCAATCAAGGTTGAGTAAGGTGTTTTCGACATTCATGGCCGTGCAGTGACAACCTGACGCGATCATTTCGGCACCAGTTCGGGGCGCGCTGGCGGAGCGAGGGGCAAATGTGGCTCTTTGATTTGAGTGAAAAATGTACAGCAGGCGTCAAGCGAGGTGCGTTATACGGATGCGCGACCCTTGCACCTGTTATCCACAGGTTCTTCCACAGATACTGTGCGCAAGCGCGTCAGCGGAGAATAATACGCCGGTGGTTAGCATCCAAAGGGACTAACGAGCGCTAACAGACTGTTTTTGCACCGTTTATGGATCCATGCCAGGCGATTGCTCAAAAAACGATCATTCGCCTGAAACGCAAGCCCGGCAAGGCCCGCAGTGGAGTGTGCTCAGCTTATCCACAGCCGGATGCACAGTAGATGTGGGCAATTGCTGACGCGTTGCCTACTCTGTTGTGGCCTTGTGCAAAACAATTCTGCCGCGACTCAGATCAGCCAGTTGTCGTTGCAGCGTGTCGACATGCTCGGGGCCTATCGCGATTGCCATTTGCACGCCAGTAGCAGTGAAGTTTTCACTTTCCAGCAGGCCGTTGACTTCCGCGAGACGCAACTTGACCAGCGCCAGTTCACTGAAGCTGCATTCAAGCTGGAATGACGAACGCTGAATCAGCGGCAGACGCTCGGCCTGCTGCAAACATTTGTTGGCACCACCGCCATAGGCGCGGGCCAGGCCGCCAGTCCCCAGTTGAATGCCGCCGTACCAGCGGATCACCAGCACCACGACCTGATCGAATTCCTGCGCCTCGATGGCTGCCAGGATTGGCCTGCCTGCAGTACCGCCCGGTTCCCCGTCATCGTTGCTGCGATACTGACCACCCAGCTTCCAGGCCCAGCAATTGTGGGTGGCGTTGAGGTCGCTGTGCTGCTCGATGAACGCCTGGGCGTCGGCCGGGCTGGCGATGGGGGCGGCGAGGGTGATGAAGCGGCTCTTGCGGATTTCTTCACGAAACTCGCAAGGGCCGACCAGGGTAAAAGGCATGCGTGTATCCAGCTGACGTCAAGGCGCCGATTCTACAAGGCTGGCGGCGTGAGCCCACAACCTTTGAGGATGATCCGGATTAGATTATTGCTGGCCTGATCCATGTCTTGCCGGGTCAGGCGGGAGCGACCGGTGACTCGGCAGATCTGCGAGGCAAAATCAGCGTAGTGCTGGGTGCTTCCCCACAGCAGGAAGATCAGGTGTACAGGGTCGACCGGGTCCATCTTGCCTGCATCGATCCAGGCTTGAAAAACCGCTGCCCGGCCCTGGAACCACAGGCGGTAGTCCTGGCTGAAATACTCGCTCATGCATTCGCCACCGCTGATGATCTCCATGGCGAAGATCCGTGAAGCCTGAGGCTGGCGGCGCGAAAACTCCATCTTGGCGCGAATGTAGCGGGCCAGTGCCTCGGCTGGATCATCTTCGACGCTCAGGTGGTTGAACGTGCTGTCCCACAAATCAATGATGTTGCTCAGTACCGCGACATACAGGCCCAGCTTATTGGTGAAGTAGTAATGCAGGTTGGCTTTGGGCAGCCCGGCTTTCAGCGCAATGGTGTTCATGCTGGTGCCCTTGAAGCCGTGGCGGGCAAATTCATCTTCGGCTGCCTGGATGATTGCTTGTTCGTTCTTCTGACGAATACGGCTTGCGGGCTTGGTGACGTGAGCGCTGTGTGCGGGGACTTCAAGGGTCATGGGCAATTCCGGACAGGTCGTAGGGCGCAACTAATGAACAGATAGCGCACCGGCGATTATCTCGCAAGCACCGGCGCAAGTGCGGCTATGGAAACCTATCGTGGTTGTTCAAGGGGATTGGGTTCCGTCGCTGAATCATTCCGGGTCACGGCGACCTTTCCTTCCGGAATCAGCAGGCACATTACGATGGCTGTGATGCCGCCGCTGGTGATGGCCGAATCGAACAGGTTCTGTACCAGTTTGGGCATCTGATGCAGCAGCGCAGGCTGCGCGGCGATACCCAGACCGACACCCAGTGACGTGGCGATGATCAGCATGCTGCGTCGGTCCAGCGGAGACTGGGCCAGAATGCGCACACCGGCTGCCGCGACGCTGCCGAACATCACCAGCGTTGCGCCGCCGAGTACCGGTTTGGGAATCTGCTGGACGATGGCTCCGATGTGCGGGAACAGCCCGAGCACAAACAGCACCGCGCCGATGTACAGCCCGACATAGCGACTGGCAACGCCGGTCAGCTGGATCACGCCGTTGTTCTGCGCAAAGGTGGTGTTGGGGAATGCACTGAACGTTGCGGCAATCATGCAGCTCACGCCGTCACCCAGCACGCCACCCTTGAGACGCGCCATGTAGCTCGGGCCACTGATCGGCTGGCGGGCGAGCATGCAATTGGCGGTCAGGTCGCCGACCGTTTCGATACTGCTGATCAGATAAATCAGCGCGACCGGCAGGAAAGCGGTCCAGTCAAAGCTGAAACCAAAACGGAACGGCACCGGCACGCTGATCAAGGGCAGGTCGTGGATCGGCTGTGGAATCAGCTTGCCGCTGAACCAGGCGGCGAGACTGCCGACCGCCAGGCCGATGATGATCGCCGACAAGCGCACCCAGGGCGTATTCGAACGATTAAGTACGATGATCACTGCCAGAACGAAGGCGCCCAGCGCCAGGTTCAACGGCGCGCCGAAGTCAGGTGCGTTGAAGCCGCCGCCCAGGTCCGTCACACCTACCTTGATCAGGCTTATGCCAATCAGCGTAATGACAATGCCGGTCACCAGCGGCGTGATGACACGTCGCAACTGGCCAATACAGCGACTGAGCACGATTTGCACCAGCGCGCCGAAAAAGCACACGCCGAAGATCATCGCCATGATGTCCTCCGGGCTGCCGCCGCGTTGCTTGACCAGAAAACCCGCGGACAACACCGCGCCCAGGAAAGCGAAGCTGGTGCCTTGCAGGCAGATCATGCCTGCGCCGATACCAAACGGGCGGCGCGCCTGAATGAAAGTACCTGTGCCCGACACCATCAGGGCCATGCTGATCAGATACGGCAGGTATTGAGTCAGGCCGAGCGTCGATCCGATGATCAACGGCGGGGTGATGATCCCGACGAAGCTGGCGAGGACATGCTGGAACGCTGCCAATATGGCCGTTAAAGGTCTTGGGCGATCATTCAGGCCGTAAATCAGGTCATCGTTGTCGAGTGTTTCAGGCTGCATGGCAAGGTCTCGGACGGGGAACTGCCATGTACTGGCGTGTCGTTATCGGGATTACTGCAAAAAACTGTCCAGTTGCTCAGGTTATTTTTATTTGAGTCCAACTATTTCAATAAATATCAGCCTGATAGCGTTTTCGAGCCGCTCTGCAACGTTGGCTGACTGGAAGGGTGTCTCCTGCAGGAGTGTGTCATCGGGTAGCGGCCAGTGTTTCCAGAAAGCTCTCCAGCACCAAATGAGGGCGTCGGCCTTTTCGGGTAACGGTCACCAGGTTGAGGTCGTAGAACTTTGAGTCCGGTTTCAGCGCGCGCAATCGACCTTCCTGCACCCAGGCGTTGGCGTAATGATCTGGCAGGTAGCCAATGTAGCGTCCAGTCAGAATCAGGAACGCGATGCCCTCGCGGTCTGAAGCGCTCGCGGTGCAGGTCAGTGCCTGATAATGCTCCTGAATATCGTTGGGCAGGCGAAAGGTCGGGGCAATGGCTTCCTGCTGTGCGAGGCGTTCATCATCCAGCGTTGAGTTGTCCGCGTAGAAGAGCGGATGTCCCACCGCGCAATAAAGCAGCGAACGCTCACTGTACAACGGGTGATATTCAAGGCCGGGCAGGGCGCTGGCCTGTGGCACGACACCGACGTGCAGACCGCCGTCCAGTACGCCTCGCTCGACTTCGGCGGGAGCAATCATGCGGATATTGATGTGCACGCCCGGGCCACGTTCTTTCAGGCGGGCCAGTGCATGGGTGATGCGCATGTGGGGAAGGGTGACCAGGTTGTCGGTCAGGCCGATGTTCAGCTCGCCGCGCAGGTTCTGATGCAGGCCGTTGACCTCAGTCCTGAAACTTTCCAGAGCGCTGAGCAGTTGCAACGACGATTGATAAACCTCACGTCCTTCGTCGGTCAGTGAAAAACCGGACCGCCCTCGCTGGCAAAGCCGCAAGCCGAGACGCTGTTCCAGATCGCTCATTTGCTGGCTGATCGCCGACCGGCCAATGCCGAGCACGCTTTCGGCCGCGGAAAAACCGCCTGCCTCAACGACACTTTTGAAAATGCGCAGCAGGCGGATATCAAAATCGCTCACCTGCGACAGTGGATCGGGCCGACGGACACTCATTGTTTAGTCCTTACCAAACCAAAGATCATGAAAATCGGGTTTTATGAACTTTAGCCGCGTGACACCTTGGCTGCAATGACCGTTCGTTTAGCGCCTGCGAGGCTTGCCCCCCATGAATATGTTCGAAGCGTCTGATGTGCCTGTAGCCAGTCAGTTGAAGCTTGATGCCCACTGGATGCCTTACACGGCGAATCGAAATTTCCAACGTGACCCGCGCATGGTCGTGGCTGCGCATGGCAGCTATCTGACAGACGACAAGGGCCGCAAGATCTACGATGGGCTTTCCGGGCTATGGACATGCGGGGCCGGGCACACCCGCAAGGAAATTCAGGAAGCCGTTTCCCGGCAACTGGGCATTCTGGATTACTCGCCGGGCTTTCAGTTCGGGCATCCGCTGTCGTTCCAGTTGGCGGAAAAAATTACCGAACTGACGCCGGGCAATCTCAATCACGTCTTTTATACCAACTCCGGTTCCGAATGCGCGGACACGGCAGTGAAGATGGTGCGTGCCTACTGGCGGCTGAAGGGGCAGGCGACCAAGACCAAGATGATCGGGCGCGCGCGTGGCTATCACGGTGTGAACGTGGCGGGCACCAGCTTGGGCGGAGTGAATGGTAACCGCAAGATGTTCGGCCAGTTGATGGATGTCGATCATCTGCCGCACACGCTGCTGGCCAGCAACGCCTATTCGAAGGGGATGCCCGAAGCAGGCGGTATTGCGCTGGCCGATGAGATGCTCAAGCTGATCGAGCTGCACGATGCGTCGAACATCGCGGCGGTAATCGTCGAACCCATGGCGGGCTCTGCCGGCGTGATCGTTCCGCCGCAAGGCTATCTCAAGCGTCTGCGCGAGATTTGTGATCAGCACAATATCCTGCTGATATTCGACGAAGTCATTACCGGCTTCGGCCGTACAGGCTCGATGTTTGGTGCGGACAGTTTCGGTGTCACGCCTGACCTGATGTGTATCGCCAAGCAGATCACCAATGGCGCGATCCCCATGGGTGCAGTGATCGCCAGCAGCGAGATCTATCAGACCTTCATGAATCAGCCAACGCCGGAATACGCCGTCGAATTCCCCCACGGCTACACCTATTCGGCACATCCGGTGGCTTGCGCAGCCGGGCTCGCGGCGCTGGAGTTGTTGCAACGTGAAAACCTGGTACAGCAGGCAGCAGAAATCGCTCCGCATTTTGAAAGCGTGCTGCACGGTATCAAGGGCGCGAAAAACGTGGTGGATATCCGCAACTACGGACTGGCAGGCGCCATCCAGATCGCACCTCGTGACGGCGATGCAATCGTGCGGCCTTTCGAGGCTGGCATGAAACTGTGGAAAGCCGGATTCTATGTGCGTTTTGGCGGTGACACCTTGCAGTTTGGCCCGACCTTCAACAGTCAGGCGCAGGACTTGGACCGGTTGTTCGATGCCGTCGGCGAAACGCTGAACCTGATCGACTGATCACGCTGACAGGCTCTCTTCTTATATAGGTACTTTTATACAGGTGCTTTTGTCGCATGGGCCGCGAAGCCATTCGCGCCCGATGCAATTATCCGGAGTTTTCCATGAGCAGCATTCAACACCTGATCCACGGCGAGTTCATTTCTGAAGATGGCCGCACCGCAGATGTGTTCAATCCGTCGACCGGCCAGGTTATCCACACAGTAGCGCTCGCCACTCGGGACACGGTCCAGAAGGCGATCGATTCGGCCAAGGCTGCGTTTCCGGCCTGGCGTAATACACCGCCAGCCAAGCGGGCTCAGGTGATGTTCCGCTTCAAGCAATTGCTGGAGCAGAACGAAGCGCGCATTGCTCAGTTGATCAGTGAAGAACACGGCAAGACCCTGGAAGATGCGGCGGGCGAGCTGAAGCGCGGTATTGAAAACGTGGAGTACGCCTGCGCTGCGCCTGAAGTGCTCAAGGGTGAATACAGCCGCAACGTCGGGCCGAACATCGATGCGTGGTCTGACTTTCAGCCGCTGGGTATCGTTGCCGGTATCACTCCGTTCAACTTCCCGGCCATGGTGCCGCTGTGGATGTACCCGCTGGCCATTGCGTGTGGCAATTGCTTCATCCTCAAACCCTCCGAACGCGATCCCAGTTCCACGCTGCTGATAGCCGAGCTGCTGCACGAAGCCGGGCTGCCGAAGGGTGTGCTCAATGTGGTTCACGGTGACAAGGTCGCGGTTGATGCGCTGATCGAAGCGCCTGAGGTCAAGGCGCTGAGCTTTGTCGGTTCCACACCGATTGCCGAGTACATCTATAAAGAGGGCGCAGCGCGTGGCAAGCGGGTTCAGGCTCTTGGTGGCGCGAAGAATCATGCGGTACTGATGCCGGATGCCGACCTGGACAACGCAGTGAGTGCCTTGATGGGCGCTGCCTACGGATCCTGCGGTGAGCGTTGCATGGCTATTTCGGTTGCGGTGTGCGTCGGGGATCAGATCGCCGATGCGTTGGTGGCCAAACTGGTTCCGCAAATTCAGGGCCTGAAAATCGGCGCAGGTACGACTTGCGGCCTGGATATGGGGCCACTGGTCACCGGGCAGCATCGCGACAAGGTCGGCGGCTATATAGAGGACGGTGTGCAGTCGGGCGCTACTCTGGTGGTAGACGGTCGCAATCTCCAGGTTGCCGGGCACGAACAGGGCTTCTTCATGGGCGGCTGTCTGTTCGATCGCGTGACGCCGCAAATGCGCATCTATAAAGAAGAGATCTTCGGGCCGGTGCTGTGCATCGTGCGTGTGGACAGCCTTGAACAGGCCATGCAACTGATCAACGACCATGAATACGGCAACGGTACTTGCATCTTTACCCGTGATGGCGAAGCGGCCCGATTGTTTTGTGATGAGATTGAAGTAGGAATGGTCGGGGTCAACGTTCCGCTGCCGGTACCGGTTGCCTATCACAGCTTTGGCGGCTGGAAGCGTTCCCTGTTCGGCGACTTGCATGCGTACGGTCCCGATGGTGTGCGCTTCTACACGCGTCGCAAGGCGATTACCCAGCGCTGGCCGCAACGTGCGAGCCATGAAGCGTCGCAATTCGCATTCCCTAGCTTGTAAATTCCCGTAGCGGGAGATCGTCTTTAAAGAGGATATCCCGTGTTTGTTGGGGCTCAGCAGTTGAATTGCAGATTTTTGAAATTAACGGTTGACGCCCTATGTGATCTGTCTATAATTCGCCCCACTTCCGGCGCAGACGGAAACGAAAAAGCCTTGCAGATCAATAGTTTACAGGGATTTGGAGTGAAGAGTCAGCGAGGAAAAAGGTCGAGTCTGCAGTGATCGACAGCGGTGAGA